>JAEZXM010000240.1 GCA_023419875.1 Pseudomonadota bacterium
GCACGGTCTGGTCGCAGTAGACGGGGACGCTGCCCAGATCGTGGGTCGCGACGAGCAGGATCCGGCCCTCGTCGCGCAGGGAGCGGAGCAGGTCGATGATCGCGTCCTGGGTCGTCGTGTCGACGCCGGTGAACGGCTCGTCGAGCAGGATCACGCGGGCGTCCTGCGCCAGGGCGCGGGCGAGGAACACCCGCTTCCGCTGGCCGCCGGAGAGCTCGCCGATCTGCCGTGTGCGGAGCTGGCTCATTCCGACCCGATCGAGCGCCGTCGCCACGGCGGCGTGGTCCCGGGATCGAGCGATCCGCAGCGGGTTCATGTGGCCGTACCGGCCCATCATGACGACGTCCTCCACCAGGACCGGGAAGTTCCAGTCGACCTCCTCGTTCTGCGGCACGTAGGCGACCAGGTTCCGTCGCAACGCTCGATCGACCGGCTGCCCGAGGATGGAGATGGAGCCCTGCGCCAACCGCAGGAAGCCCATGATCGCCTTGAACATGGTCGACTTCCCGCTGCCGTTGACCCCGACCAGCGCCGCGATCGTCCGGGGCGGGATCTCGAAGGTCGCCCTCCGGAGCGCGGTGTGCCCGTTCCGGTAGGTCACGGTGACGTCTCGAACCGAGATGCCGGGGTCCCGGGTGGTTCGTCGGAGCGCCGGCCCGGGGGCCGATTGTCTGGGGGTGTCCATGGTGGCTGGCCTCGATCGACGTCCCGAGCTCAGGGACCGGAGACGAGGGGGCGCGCGAGCAGGCCCGTGGCGATGGTGTCCACCGTGACCTTCAAGAGGTCGATGTACGTCGGCACCGTGCCGTCGGGCTCGCTCAGCGAGGCGACGTAGAGCACGCCGCCGTACCTGGCCCCGGTCTCGCGGGCGACCTGCTGGGCCGGCTTCGGCGAGATCGTGCTCTCGCTGAAGACGACGCCGATGTGGTGCTTCCGCACCGCGTCGATGACCTTCCGGACCTGCTTCGGCGTGCCCTGCTGATCGGCGTTGATGGGCCAGAGGTAGACCTCCTCGAGCCCGAAGTCGCGGGCGAGATAGCTGAAGGCCCCCTCGCTCGTCACGAGCCAGCGCTTCCCTGCCGGGATCTGCGCGAGCTTCGCGCGGATCGGCGCGACCGTGTCGGTGATCCGCTTCTTGTAGGCCTCGGCGTTGGCGCGATAGACGGCGGCGTTGGCGGGGTCGTGCTTCACGAAGGCGTCGCGGATGTTGTCGACGTAGATGAGGGCTGCCTGTGGGGACATCCACGCGTGGGGGTTGGGCTTCCCGGAGTACGGCCCCTCGCCGATGCTGATCGGCTCCACTCCCGTCGAGACCACCACGCCGGGGACTCCCTCGAGGCTGCCGAAGAACTTCTCGAACCACAGCTCCAGCCCGAGGCCATTCCACAGGATGAGCTTGGCGCCCTGGGCCTTCATGATGTCCCCTGGCGTGGGCGCGTAGTTGTGGACCTCCGCCCCCGGCCTGGTGATCGACTCGACCACGGCGGCATCCCCGGCCACGTTCTTCGCCATGTCGGCGATGACCGTGAAGGTCGTGACCGCCTTGAAGCGTTCGGCCGCCAACGCGCGCGGAGCCGCGACGAGACCCGCCGCCAGGACGGCGGTGGCCGCGATCGAACGTCTCGATGGACCGGGCATTCGAGTGCTCCCCTCTTCGTTCGCCGGCTCCGGGACCTCATCGACCCGGACGAGCCGCCGCTTCGGATTTAAGCCGCGGCTAACTTGTCTGCAACCTGGAAACTTCCTACGCTACGCATGGCACCAGGGAGGCGGGCCTTGAGACGTCAGGATCAGGAAACGATCGGCGAAGCCGACACGGTCGAGCGGTTCCGCAAGGTGCGTGCGGATCACCGCAACGAGACCGCCGAGGACTACGTCGAGCTGATCGACGAGTTCGTCCGCAGGGATGGGGAGGCGCGGCCCGTCGACATCGCCGCGCGGTTCGGCGTCTCGCCGCCGACCGTGAACAAGATCCTGGGGCGGCTGCGCGCCGAAGGACTGGTCACCGGACGGCGCTACCGCGGCGTCTTCCTGACCGAAGCCGGCCAGGCGCTGGCGAAGCAGTCGCGTACGCGGCATGCCACCGTGGTCCAGTTCCTGCGTCTGCTCGGCGTGGACGACGACACCGCGCAAGCCGACGCCGAAGGGATCGAGCACCACGTCAGCGACCGCACCCTCGCCGCGTTCCGCCGGTTCATCGATCGCTCGAAGAGCGGGTGACCGGCAGCAGGATCGAGTGCCGCCGAGGGCCAACCCTCAGCGCGGCACCACCTTCAGGTACTTGGTGCGCGCCGCCTCCGAGAGGAGCGACTCGAGCTCCTCGAGACGCGGAGGCTTCCCCAGGTGAGCATCGAAGCCTGCTGCGAGCGCGTCGACCCGGTCCTTCGGTTGAGCGTAGCCGGTCAATGCCACCGCAAACACGCGGCCGCCGGTCCTTTCGGTGGACGCCGCCCGCACATTCCGGATGACGTCATGGCCGCTCATGTCCGGGAGCCCCACGTCGCAGAGGAGCACGTCGGGACGGCTCGCGAGCGCCTTCTCGATCCCGGCGCGGCCGCTGTGAGCGATGGTCACCTGATGGCCGGACAGGGCGAGGAGGTCCGCCAGCGTGGCCGCGGCGTCCTCGTTGTCCTCCACGACGAGGATGGAGAGCGCAGGGACGAACGACCGCGCAAAGCCCGGACTCGGAACCTCCCGGGGCGGCGAGGCCGCCGGCATCTGCAAGACGAAGGTCGAGCCATGCCCCGGACCCTCGCTGTGGGCGCGGATCCTTCCGCCGTGCTTCTCGGCCAGGGCGCGCACCAGCGAGAGCCCGATGCCCAGGCCACCGTGGCGATCCTGTCGGGTGCGCTCCGCCTGGACGAACGGGTCGAAGATCGCCTCGAGCTGGTGGGGCTCGATCCCCGCCCCCGAGTCCCGCACCGAGATCTCCGCGGCCCCCTCCGCCCTCCCGACGCTCACGTCGACGCGGCCGCCCGGCGGCGTGAACTTGAGGGCGTTGTGCAGCAGGTTCCCCACCATCTGCGTCAGCCGGGCCGCATCGGCCTCGATCCAGATCGGGTCTGCGGCATCCGAGAACCACAGGGTGATGCCGCGGTGCTCGAAGCCCTGTCGTGCGTCCTCCACGGCGCGCGCCACCAGCGGACGCGCGTCGAGCCGGGCGAGGCGGAGCTCGACCTTTCCATGGGAGATGCGGGTCACGTCGAGGAGATCCTCGACCAGCCTCTCGAGGTGCTCCGACTGGCGGCGGAGCACCTCCAGCCCGCGCCGGGCGAGCTCACCTCCGGGCGGCGCGCGCTCCAGGAGGTGGATGCTGTTGCGGATGGGGGCGAGGGGGTTCCGGAGCTCGTGCGAGAGGACGGCGATGAACTCGCTCTTCCGCTGATCGGCGAGCCTGAGCTCCTCGTCCGCCCGCTTGCGATCGGTGATGTCCCGGCTCACGCCCACCACCGCGACCGGCTCCCCGCGCTCGTCGCGCACGAGCTTGCGGCTGTCGCTGAACCACCGGTACTCCCCGCTCTTCACGCGCCAGCGATACTCGACCGTGCCGTCCGGCTCCTCGCCTGCGGCGATGACACGCTGCTGGAGCAGCCAGGCCTCCCGGTCGTCCGGGTGGACCCGGTCGAGCGTTTCGGCGGCGCTCATCCGGTGGAGCTCCGACTCCGTGAACCCGGTGAGCGCGCACTGGGCCGGGCTCATGAGCACGTACTGCCCGGTGGCGAGATCGAGCATGCTGATGCCGTCCCGGGAGTTCTCGATCACCGTCCGGAACTGGGCCTCGCGCTCTCGCAGCGCCGCCTCCGCCTTCCTGAGCGCGGTCACGTCGAGGAAGGCTCCGACCGCACCCTTCACGTCCCCGTCGAGCCCGACGAGCGGAGCGGCGTTCCCGTACAGGTGGCGGATCCCGCCCTCCTCGTAGGCGATCTCGAAGGCGTAGTCGCGCACCTCGGAGCCGGAGGCCAGGACCCGCTGCACCGGGAGCTCCTCCGGCGGGATCTCCTTCCCGTCCTTCAACGCCCGGAACGCACGAGGCCGCTCCTCGACGGGCGCGCTCTTCGAGACGTTCGCCCCCGCAGGGAGGTGCAGCACGTCGGAGGTGTACCGGTTGCCCACCATCCTCCGCGCCTGGGGATCGCGAGTGATGAACACGGCCGCCGGAACGGCGTCCAGCACGGCCTGCAGCTCCTGGAGAACGGCGCGGGCGGCATACTGGCGCCGCCTCGACCGCAGGGCGGTTCGCGCCGCCGACAGGAGGGTCACGAGGCGCAGGGGCCGATCCAGCACCGTCACGTTTCCGAGCTCGCGGAACGACTCCGCGGAGCTCGGCAGTGCCCCTCCGCCGATGCCGGCCGCGAGCAGCAAGACCGGGAGTCCGGACCAGGGTTCCTGCGCATCCAGGAGCCCTCTCAGGAGCTGCGCTTCCTCCGGCTCGACCAGCGCCTCCTCCGCGATGACCAGCGCCCCGGCACCCTCCTCGAACGCCTGGCACAGCTCGCCGACCGAACGGACCACCATCGACTCCAGGCCCGCCTCCGCGAGCACGCGGGCCATCACCGGGCCGTCGTTCGCCGAGGGTGCCAGGATGAAGATGCGCTCGTCACGACTCCGGACAGCGCCCATGCTCGCCCTCCAGCAACGCGCCTTCGCGGCCGTCGCCGCCCAGGTACTCCGGCGTGCCGGACAGGACGCCCTGGAATCGCTCCAGGACGGGCCCGACCCGGACACCGTCGTCTCCGAGCAAGAGCTCGCGGATGGTGCTCTCGTGCCGGCCGGAGCGCTTCTTCACCGCCGTGATCGCCTTCCGCACCTGGCCATGCGCCTCGAAGTAGCGGAACAGCAGGACGGAGTCGGCGAGGTAGCTCAGGTCGATCGGAGCAGCGGCCTCGCCTCCCACGAGCCCGTGCTGCGCGACCGTCATCAAGGTGAGGACTCCTCGCTGACCGAGGTACGAGAGGAGCTCGTGGAGCTGGAGCGCGACGAAGCTCTCCTCCGGCATCGCGTTCAGGTAGCCGTTCAGGCTGTCGAAGACGACCAGGTTCGCCTTCTCACCCTCGACCGTTTGCCGGATGCGGTGCGTGAGCTCGCCGGGTGAGAGCTCCGCCGGATCGACCTGCTGGAGCGAGAGGCGCCCGGCATCGAGGTGCGTGCGGACGTCCATGCCCAGCGACTCCGCCCGGGCGCGGTAGATCGCGGCGCTCTCGTCGAGGGCGATCACCACGGTCCGCTCACCACGGGCCGCAGCAGCAAGCGCGAACTGGGTTCCCACGGCCGACTTGCCGGACCCCGAGGGCCCCATGAGCAAGAGGCTCGTGCCGCGATCCGGTCCGCCGCCGAGGAGTGCGTCGAGCTCGGCGACGCCCGAAGAAACCGGCTCGCGCGTGAACCCCCGATGGTGCTCGGCTGCGACGAGCCGCGGAAACACCTGCACGCCGCCCGTGCGGATGATGCAGTCGTGGTATCCGCCGCGGTACTTGAGGCCGCGCAGCTTCACGATCCGCAGGCGTCGCCGCTCGGCGCCGTAGAGGGGCGAGAGCTGCTCCATCGCCACCACGCCGTGCGCGACGCTCTGGAGCAGCATGTCGGGCGAGCTCGGCGCGGGATTGTCGAGGAGCAGGATGGTGCAGCCGAGCCGGGTGAGCCGCTCCTTGAAGGCCAGGATCTGCCGGCGATAGCGCAAGGGGCTCTGGGCGAGGAGGCGCAGCTCGGAGCAGGAATCGAGCACGAGGCGCGTCGGACGGATGCGGTCCACCTCCGCCAGCAGGCTCCGCATGCGCTGCCCGAGCTCCAGCTCCGAGGGGTGGAACACCGTCGTCTCCGCCTCGTCCGCCGTCGCTTCGGCCGAGACCTCGAGGATGTTCAGGCCGTCGAGCGACCAGGCGTGAGATCGAGCGATGTCCGCGATCTCTTCCCTCGTCTCGGAGAGAGTGACGTACAGCGACCGCTCGCCCTGCCGCACGCCCTCGAGGAGAAACTGCATCGAGAGGGTGGTCTTGCCCGCGCCCGGATCGCCGTGAACGAGATAGAGACGACGGGCGGGGAAGCCGCCACCGAGGATGTCGTCCAGACCAGCGATGCCCGTGCCGAGTCGACGAGAGGGGCCCTCTCCGGCGAGGTTTCCGAGTTCGGTGACCATGGGTGCCCCGAGGATAGTGGCGATCGCTCCACGGTTGAGCGTCTCGATCGGGAGCGCAAGGCGGGCCTCGGACGGGTATGCGCCCGCAGTCGGTGTCTATCGGAGCAGGCTCGGCGTGTCCCCACGCGGCTCGCCCTTCGGGACCTACCGCCCCGCCCTGGTCGTGCGCGTACCCGGATGAATGAGAAAAAAAGCACCGTGGAGGGGAGCCGGGGTACGTGCGCTCATGGCAGACTCCGCCGCACCTCACCTCAAGGGAGTCCTCGACGCCGCGCCCGACGCGATGGTGGTCACGGATCGCCTCGGCCGGATCGTCCTCGTCAACGCGGAGGCAGAGAGGCTCTTCGGCTACCGCGCGGAGGAGCTCGTCGGCGATCCGGTCGAGAAGCTCATCCCGGAGCGCCTCCGGAACGCGCACCCGCAGCACCGCAACCAGTACTTCCGCGATCCGCGCACCCGGCCAATGGGCTCCGTGGGAGCCCTCGAGCTGTTCGGGCTCCGCAAGGACGGGACCGAGTTCCCGGCGGAGATCAGCCTGTCGCCGCTCGAGACGGACGACGGCATGCTCGCGATCACCGCGATCCGGGACGTCACCGCCCGGAAGAAGGTGGAGTCGCAGTTCCGGGGCCTCCTCGAGGCCGCGCCGGACGCGATGGTCATCACCGATCGGCGCGGGCGGATCGTCCTCGTGAACGCCCAGGCCGAGAAGGTGTTCGGCTACACCCGCGACGAGCTGCTGGGTCAGCTGGTGGAGGCGCTGATCCCGAAGCGCTTCCGCTCGAAGCACCCATCGCACCGGGGTGGCTACTTCGGCACGCCGCGGGCGCGCCCCATGGGTGCGGGCGGTCTGGAGCTGTTCGGCGTACGCAAGAACGGCGAGGAGTTCCCCGCCGAGATCAGCCTCTCGCCGCTCGAGACCTCGGAGGGCGCCCTCGCCATCACCGCCATCCGCGACGTCTCCGAGCGCAAGAAGGCCGAGGAGGAGCGTTTCCGCCTCCACGCGCAGCTCGAGACGACGTTGCGCGAGCTGGGCGCCGCTTACGAGCGGGCGAAGGAGCTCGAGCAGCTCAAGACCCGCTTCTTCGCCAACGTGAGCCATGAGCTCCGCACGCCGCTCGCGCTCATCCTCGGTCCCGCCGAGACCTTGCTCGCGTCCGAGACGTCCCCGGCGGCGCGTCGAGGGCTGGACGTCATCCTGCGGAACGCGCGGACGCTGGCGAAGCACGTGAACGACATCCTCGAGGTGTCGCGGCTCGAGGCGGGCAAGACCACGCTCGACCGGGCCCCGGCGGACGTCAACGCCCTCGCGGGCCGCGTCGCCTCCCACTTCGAGGCGCTGGCCGCGGCGCGCGAGGTGACGTTCGCGGTCGAGTCGGCTCCGGCGCTCCTCTACGAGGTGGACGGCGAGAAGCTGGAGCGCGTGCTCTTCAACCTCCTCTCGAACGCCTTCAAGTTCACGCCGGCGTCCGGCAAGGTCCGCCTCGGCCTGCTCGCAGGCGAGACGGACGCGTCCCCGCCCGATGCCGGCTTCCGGATCGAGGTGGGCGACAGCGGGCCGGGAGTGCCGCCGGAGGAGCGCGAACGGGTCTTCGCGCGGTTCGCTCGAGGCGCGGGGGAGTCGGCGCGGCGGACCGGCGGCACCGGGCTCGGCCTCTCGATCGTCAAGGACCTCGTCGAGCTTCACGGGGGTCGCGTCGAGATCGGAGCGGCGCCGGAGGGGGGAGCGCTGTTCACGATTCGTGTTCCCGCGCGCGCGACCCGGGAGGTCGCCGCACCGGCGGACCGGGGCCCGGGAGACGAGTATGCGGTCGCGGTCGTCGAGGAGCTCCAGCCGCCCCCGCGGGAGGCGGTCCTTCCCGCCCCGGTGGCCGCTGGGCTTGCGAGGCCCCGGGTCCTGGTGGTGGAGGACAACCCCGAGATGGGCGCGTTCCTCGCGAACGTCCTCGGCGCGGGACACGACGTGACCCTCGCAGGCGACGGTGAGGAAGGCCTCGCCGAGGCCCTGGCGCGGCCGCCCGATGCCGTCGTCACGGATCTGATGATGCCTCGCATGAGCGGCGATCGTCTGGTGCGGGAGATCCGCGCGCACCCGGAGCTCGATCCCGTCCCCGTGCTCGTCCTGACCGCGCGGGCCGACGACGCGCTCCGCATCCGGCTCCTCCGCGAGGGCGCGCAGGACTACGTCATGAAGCCCTTCGTGGTGGAGGAGGTCCGGGCGCGGGTGGCGAACCTGGTCGCGATGAAGCGGGCGCGGGAGCTGCTCCAGGCCGAGGTCCGCGGCCGGACGAACGACCTCGTCGACCTCGCCGCGGAGGTCACCTCGCGCAAGCGCGAGGCGGAGGCGGCGCTCGCGCTCGCACGCCGGGCACGTGAGGACGCGGAGCGCGCGAGCGCGGTGAAGTCGAGCTTTCTCCGGCTGGTCTCGCACGAGCTCCGGACCCCGCTCACCGCGGTGCACCTGCACCTGCAGCGCCTGCTGCGCGAGCGCGAGTCGCCGCTCCCGGCGCCGCAGCGGGACACCGTCCGGCGTGCGGGGTTCGCCGTCACCCGACTCACGGGCCTCGTCGAGGCGCTCCTCTTCGAGGCGCAGATCGCGAGTGGAAAGCTCTCGGCGCAGCTCGAGGACGTGGACGTGGTGACGCTGGTCCGCGGGGTGATCGAGGAGGCGCGGCCGATCGCCGAGCAGAAGGGGCTGACGCTCGGTCTCTCCGGCCGTGAGGACGTTCCGTGGGTCCAGACCGAGCCTCGGTTCCTGCGGCTCATCGTGTCGAACCTCGTGGGGAACGCGATCAAGTACACGAGCGCGGGGCTCGTGGAGGTCGAGATCGCGGTGGTCGGCGACGGGCTCCAGCTCGAGGTGCGCGACACGGGGCCGGGCATCCCCACCGACGACCTGGCGCGGGTGTTCGAGCCGTTCGAGCGCGGCCAGGGCGTCGCCGAGCGGTTCGTCCCGGGGGTCGGGCTCGGGCTCGCGCTGGTGCGGGACCTCGCCTCCGCGATCGGGGCCGCGGTCGAGGTGCGCTCCACGCCCGGCGTCGGATCCACCTTCGCGGTGCTTCTCCCGTCCCGGAACCGACGTCGCGGTGCTGCGACCGGGGACGGCGCGGACGGCAAGCGCGCCTGAGCTCCCCGGCTACGCGCTCGGACCGTAGCCCGCGTGCTCCCGGACCGCACGGACGAGGCTGTCGACGTCGAACGGCTTGGGAAGGAACGCCGCCGCGCCGAGCGAGACGACCGAGTCCTGACCGGCGGCCGAAACCACGACGACCGGGATGTCTGCGAGCTCCGCGTCTTCCCGCTGGTGGGTGCGGAACTCCCATCCGTTCATCACCGGCATCATCAGGTCCAGCAGGATCAGCGCCGGGTGCCTCGCGCGCGCCACCTCGAGGCCCCGGTACCCGTTCTCCGCCGAGCAGACGGAGTAGCCCTCGTCGTGGAGAACGGCCTCCATGAGGTCGCGGATGTCGTCGTCATCCTCCACGAGGAGAACCACCAGACCCGGGGGCGCCATCACCCTCTGGCATGCCGGGGCCATGGATACTTGCCAGCCCTCTTTGCGCCTGGCACCCATCAAGGGGGAAGCGCGCCCCCGCCCGCCGCTGCTCAGGACACGCCGCGAGCCCGGAAGAAGCCGCCGTACTTCCGGTCCTCGCCCTGGATGTGGTTCACGAGCCAGTCCTTCAGGAACACCATCACCTCGACCGAGAGCGCCGTCCGGTTGACCTGGAACTTCGCCTTCAGCGCCTGGACCTGCTCGATGAGCTTCGCGTGCTCGGCGCGGTGGCCGACGAGGCCGGGGTAGGCGTGCTGGAGCATCAGCCGCTCCTCGTCCGCGAAGTGGGTGACCGTGTAATCGGTGAGGCCGTCGAGGATCCCTCCGAGCGCAGCGCCCCCGCGGCCCTCCATCATCGCCGAGTGGAGGTCGTTGATCAGGCCGATGAGGGTCTTGTGCTGCTCGTCGAACTTCTCGACCAGGACGCTGAGCGCTGGATGCCACTTGAGGAAGGCCATCGTTCTCCTCCGCTCCTCGGGGACGCGGCGACCGCCCGGTGAACGGCGTCGTTCGCGCTCGCAAGTCTACCAAGCCGCCCTGGACCTCCTCGAGCTTGCAACTCCCCTCGTGGGCCTCGCTCGCGCGCGTCCGCCGAGGTGGGTGCAGGACCTTCATCGGCCCTTTCCACTCGGAGCAAACCCTGCTCTGATCCGCCGCGTTCACCTCCCGACCCGCAGCGAGGACCCCCGGATGCCGCCTCCTCCCAGCGCAAGCGTGCTCTCCCTCGACGTTCGCCTGCACCACGACGAGCTCCTCGCGGCCTGGCGCGCGGACTCGCGGCGGCTCGTGATCGAGACGCGCTCGGCGGTCCCCGTGCGGCAGCGGGTTGCGGCGCGGATCACCCTCGTCGGTCGATCCGCCGCGGCGACGATCACCGGCCGCGTCACGAGCGCCAGCCGCCACGAGAAGACCCACCGCATCGAGCTCGCGCCCGACGAGATGCGGCAGCGCGCGCTGGAGCGCCTCCTCGCGATCGCGCGCGGGGAGGCCTACGAGTACCGGACCCGGATCCCGCGCCTGCTCGCGACGATCCCGGCGGTCGTCCTCGGCCCCGCAGGGCCCATCTACATGACCACGTTCTCGGTCTCGCAGGACGGCTGCGGCCTGACCTGGTCGGGCTCGGAGCCCGCGACCGTGGGCTCCAAGGTGGACGTCCGCCTGGGCGCGGGGACGCGGGCCGTCACCTTCCGGAGCGTCGTCTGCTGGACCGCGAGGGCGGGGAGCACCAACACCGTCGGCCTGCGCTTCATCGCGGGCGCGAAGGACGGCTGGTCGACCCTGCTCGCCGAGGCGCAGCTCTCGGGCGCTCCGCCGGCGTGAAGCGCGGCCGGCGCACGCCGCCGGCTCCGCCCCGCCCCATGGACGCGCGTACCCTCGGTGTCGGACCCTGGTGCTACGACGTCGAGCGTCCGCTCCTCCCAGAGGGCCACCGATGCTGAACCGCTTCGCGCACGCCCTGCTCGTCCTCACCTCGCTCGCGCCCGTGGCGCTCGTGCACGGCCTCTCCTACCTGCCCGATCGCCCGGAGGTGACGCTCCAGTGGAGCGCGGTCGCGGTGGGGCTCGTCGTCGTGTGCGTGGGGCTCCTGCGGCTCGCCGGCGGCCGCGGCGAGCGCGAGGTGCTGCGCGTCGCGCACCCGAAGAACGTGGACAAGGACGTCCTCGCCTTCCTCGTCTCCTACGCCCTGCCGCTGGTCGTGCCCACGCAGAGCTCGAGCAACGCCTTCGCCCTCCTGGCGTTCCTGGCGCTCGTGGCCGTCGTGCTCTACCAGGCCGAGCTCGTGCACGTGAACCCCCTGCTCGGCATCCTCGGGTACCGCTTCTACGAGATCCCCAGGGACGGCGACTCGGTCCTGGTGATCACGAGGGGCCGGCTCGCCTCGGGGACGGACCGCCAGGTCGTCCGCCTGACCAGCACGCTGTGGCTCGAGAGCCGACCGTGACGCCCAGGACGACCGCGAAGACGCCCTCCCTCTGGAACTTTCACGCCCTCGCCGGCCGGCCGGACGCGCCCGAGGTCCTGCGCGTGCCGGTCACCGCGGCCCTGCAGCGCGACCTCTCCGCCGAGTTCGCGAAACAGCTCACCGCATTCGACCTCGACGGCTCGGAGCTCGTCGAGTACGAGGCGAGCTACAAGCCCGACCCCGGGGAGCTCCTCGTGGTCCGGGGCTTCGCGCTGCCCGCGACCTTCCCGGAGCTGGCGACGGTTCCCGACCTCCCCCCGCTCTCCGCCGCGCACATCGAGTCCGGCGCGGTCCGCGCGCTGATCGGCGTCCCCCAGGGCACGCCGGCGAAGGGGAAGGTGATCTGCTTCCAGGGAGTGGACAGCCGGCAGCTCATCCGGAAGAGCCGGTTCAGCATCTTCATGAGCCGCGAGGTGTTCGCCCGGAACGAGCAGGCGGGGCTCGTCGTCCGGGACGCGCTCACCGCCGTCCTCCGCGGCTTTGACCTCTTCTTCCCCTCCGAGGCGCCGGTCCGCCGGTTCCTCGATCTCTCCTCGGTCTTCGAGGAGGCGACCGATCCGCAGATCACGAGCTTCCTCCACCAGCCCGGCCTGTTCGTGGAGAACGCCGCCGCGATCGCCGGCGCCGCCGACGACTGGACGCGGAGGAAGATCACCGCCATCGCCGCGCGCAAGATCATGCGGGACGTGACGCCCGAGGCGGTCGCCCGCGTCGGGAAGGAGTTCGGCCTGCACGTCGCGACGACGACCGTGAACGGCAAGCGGGCCCTCGTCGTCCCGACCGCCACGCGCGAGCTGAAGGACTTCCTGCGCCTCCTCGACCAGGACTACCTGAGCTCGACCCTCACCCCCGATCGGTTCCGGGTGAACTCGAAAAAGAGGCTCTGACCCCCGCTCGAGCCGTCCGCATCGGGGGGGCACACCACTCGACCGGCACCACTTGCCGCACCCCTCCCCGGCGCGAGGCGCTTATCCCCTGTCGCCATGACGAACGCGATCGAGACGACGGGACTCGTGAAGCACTTCCGCACGACCCGCGCGCTGGATGGCATTGACCTTCGCGTCCGGCGCGGGGCCGTGTACGGCCTGCTCGGGCCGAACGGCGCCGGCAAGACGACGGCCATCCGCATCCTCGCCACCCTGCTGCGGCCCACGTCCGGCAGCGCACGGGTCCTCGGCCACGACGTGGTGCGGGAGGCCGCGGAGGTGCGAAGGAAGGTGAGCCTCACCGGGCAGTTCGCCTCGGTGGACGAGGACCTCTCGGGCAGGGAGAACCTCGTGCTCGTCGGCCGCCTGCTCGGCCTCACGTGGCGCGACGCGAAGCAGCGCGCGTCGGAGCTGCTCGAGGCGTTCGGCCTCGCCGAGGTCGCCGGCCGTCAGGTGTCGACCTTCTCGGGCGGCGAGCGGCGCCGCCTCGACATCGCCGCGAGCCTGGTGGCGATCCCGGAGCTGCTCTTCCTCGACGAGCCCACCACCGGCCTCGATCCGCGGAGCCGCACGCAGGTCTGGGACCTCGTGCGCCGCATCGCGGCCGAGGGGACGACGGTGCTCCTCACCACGCAGTACCTCGAGGAGGCGGACAGGCTCGCGGAGCGGATGGCGGTGATCGACCACGGCCGCGTGATCGCCGAGGGCACGAGCCTCGAGCTCAAGGCCTCGGTCGGCTCGAACGCGCTCCACCTGCGCCTCGCCGACGCCGCCCAGCGCGCGGAGGCGCAGCGGCTCATCACCCGGGTGCTGGGCGACGGCATCCTGCCCGTCTCGGAGCCGGCGGAGGTGGCCGCGCGACTCGAGAAGGCGGCGCAGGCCGCGGCCGTCCTCGCGGCGCTCTCCGAGGGCGGGATCGAGGTCTCCCAGGTCTCGGTCGGCAATCCGAGCCTCGACGAGGTCTTCTTCGCCCTCACCCAGCGGGCGGCGGAGCTCCGGGAGTCGGAGGTGCGGTCGTGAACGCGGCCCAGGGTGTCCTCGCGATCCGGGCGCGGCCGCGCCCGGCGACCGCCCCCTCGGCCGTGGTGACGCTGGCGTGGCGTGCGCTGCTCAAGATCAAGCACGTCCCCTTCCAGCTCTTCGACGTGACCGTCACGCCGATCATGTTCACGCTCCTCTTCACCTTCATCTTCGGCGGCGCGCTCGCCGGATCGCCGCGCGAGTACGTCCAGTACCTGCTCCCGGGCGTCCTCGTTCAGACGGTGCTCTTCATCACCGTCTACACGGGCGTGGGGCTGAACTCCGACATCCACAAGGGCCTCTACGACCGCTTCCGCTCGCTCCCGATGTGGCAGCCGGCGCCGCTCCTGGGCGCACTTGCAGGGGACGTGCTCCGCTACTCGATGGCGTCGGCGGTGATCCTCGCCGTCGGGTTCATCCTCGGGTTCCGGCCGCAGGGCGGCGCGACCGGCGTCCTCCTCGCCGTCGCGCTGCTGCTCGTCTTCAGCTTCGCGCTGTCCTGGCTCTGGATCATCGCGGGCATGCTCGTGCGGACGCCCGAGTCGGTCATGACGACGAGCTTCCTCTTCCTCATGCCGCTGACCTTCGCGAGCGACATCTTCGTGGACCTCTCCACGATGCCGGGCTGGCTCCAGGTCTTCGTCGGGCACAACCCGGTGACCTATCTCGCCAACGCCTCGCGCAACCTCATGCACGGTCGGCCGGCCGGGGCCGACGTGCTCTGGGCCCTCGTGGCCTCGGCCTTCATCGTGGCCCTGGCGGCGCCGATCGCGATGCGGCTGTACCGGAAGGAGCGGTGACCGCGAGCGCCTCGAGGCACCGCCCGAGCAGCTCGATCAACCTGTCCACGTCGGCGACGGTCACGTCGAGCGGCGGCCGCAGCCGGACGCTCTGCACGCCGGCCCCGAGCAGGAGCAGGCCCTCCTGCTCGAGCGCGACCTCGAGGAGCCGCTCCTTGTCGGCGGGGCTCCGCAGGCTGAACCCCTGGTAGAGCCCCATGCCGCGGACGTTGAAGAGGAGCGCGCCGTGCATCCGCTCGAGCTCCCCCAGGCCGCGCGTCAGCGCCTCGGCCTTCGCGGGCACCTGCTCGATCAGGCGCTCGTCCCGGACGACCCGCATCTCCTCGACGAAGCGGACCATGTCGGCGAGGCTCCCGCCCCAGGTGCTGTCCAGCACGCCGTGGTCCGCCATCGGGTGGTGCATGTAGATGACGCCGTTCCCGAACTTCTTCGCGACCGCGACCGCGGCGGGCGGGTACGGAAGATCGAGCTGATCGATCGCGAACATCGTCCCGGTCTGCCCGCCCGCGGTCTGGACCTCGTCGAAGCCGAGCGGGACGTCGAAGCGGTGCGCGAGCGCCGAGAGCCCCTGGAAGAAGCGCGGCAGGCTCGAGCGGTGCCCGCCCGCGCCCTGGATCGGCTCGACGACGATCCCCACGACCTCGTTGCCGTGGCGGGCGAGGCTCTCCTCGATGACGGCGAGGCTGGCGTCGCACTCGGCGAGGTTGTCCGCCTCGGGGCGCGAGGCGTCGAAGTGCGGGAACGGGACCTGGATGTTCCCGGGCACGAAACCCTGGAAGCCCGCGGTGACGACCGGATCGTGCTTGAGCTGCGTGACGTTGAGGGCGAACACCGTGCGCCCGTGGAAGGCGCTCTCGAAGTAGACGAACCTCCGCGCCTCGCACCGCTCCCCGCGCGCCCGGAGCTTCTCCGCGTGCAGGTGGATCATGTACTTCATCATGTTCTCGACGGCCTCGGCCCCCGAGTTCACCACGTAGACCTCGAGGCGGTCGTTCCGGATGCAGCGCGGCGCGATCTCGTGGAGCAGCCGGTAGTAGGCGAGGCACTCGGGCGTGAGGAAGTCGGGGTTCGCGACCTTGTGGTTCGCCGCCCGGACGAGCCGGGCGGTGTACTCCGGCTCCTGGAGCCGCGGGTGGTTGTGGCCGAGGAGCCGGGAGCCGTAGTAGCCCGCCCAGTCGAAGATCCGCTGCCCGTCCACGGTCTCGAGCCACATGCCGCGGCAGCGCGCGAGATCGAGCACGAACGGGTACGGCTCGGCGACGACGTAGCGCGAGAGCTCGCGGATCAGCTCCTCGCTCCTCGGTCCGGGGAAGCGGCTCATGGCACCCCGAGCATGTCCCCCGGGCGCCATCGGTTCAAGGTCCTCACCCATGAGCAGCGCTGGCGCTCGGGGTCCAGCGC
>JAEZXM010000453.1 GCA_023419875.1 Pseudomonadota bacterium
GCGGAGGAGCGGGCGCGGGCGGAGGCCGCGGCGCGGCGGGCCGCGGAGGACGAGGCGCGGCGCAAGGCCGAGGCCGAGGCCGGGCGCACGCTCGCGGCGGGCCTCGAGAAGACCCGCGGCGGCTTCATGGCCCGGCTCAACGCGCTCTTCTCGGGCGGCGCGCTCGTCGACGACGCGGTGCTGGCCGACCTCGAGGAGGTCCTCTTCACGGCGGACATCGGCGTGCGCACCGCCACCCGGCTCCTCGAGGCGGCGCGGGAGCGCGTCCGTCGCAAGGAGCTCTCCGATCCGGAGCGCCTCAAGGCGGTCCTGCGCGAGGAGATCGCGCGCATCCTGGCGCTCGACGGCGCGGTCGAGGCTGCCCCGCTCGAGATCGGCGCGGCCCGCCCATGGGTGATCATGGTGGTGGGCGTGAACGGCTCGGGGAAGACGACCACGGTCGGCAAGCTCGCGGCGAAGCTCCGGGGCGCCGGCCACCCGGCGCTCCTCGGGGCGGGCGCCACCTTCCGCGCCGCGGCCGGCGAGCAGCTCGAGGTCTGGGCGGCGCGCGCGGGAGCGCCGATCGTGCGGGGCAAGGAGGGCGCCGACCCGGCGGCGGTCTGCTTCGAGGCGGTCCAGCGCGGCGTGGAGACGGGCGTGGAGGTGGTGCTCTGCGACACCGCCGGCCGGCTCCACACCAAGACGCCGCTCATGGAGGAGCTCAAGAAGGTGAAGCGCGTCCTCGGCAAGGCGGCGGAGGGGGCGCCGCACGAGGTGCTGCTCGTGCTCGACGCGACCAACGGGCAGAACGCCATCGCGCAGGCACGCCAGTTCCACGAGGCGCTCGGGGTGACCGGCATCGCGCTCACCAAGCTCGACGGGACGGCGAAGGGCGGCGTCATCATCGGCATCTGCGACGAGCTCCGGATCCCCGTCCGCTGGGTGGGCGTGGGCGAGACCGTCGCCGACCTGCGCCCCTTCTCCCCTCGCGAGTTCGTCGAGGCGCTCTTCCAGTGACGCGGCACCGGGCGGTCCTCCTCGACGTGGACGGGACGCTGGTGCTCTGCGCCGGCGCCGGCCGGCGCTCGCTGGAGCGGGCCGTGGCCGAGGAGCTGAGCCTCCCGGCCACCGACCTCTCCTCGGTCCGCCTCGACGGGTCCACCGATCGGCTCATCGTGAGGCACGCGATGGGGCTTCTGGGGCGCCCCTTCGACGAGGCCGGCTGCGATCGCCTGCTCTCGCGCTACGTCGCGCTCCTCCCCGGCGAGCTGCACGCCCCGGGCTACCGCGTCCTGCCCGGCGTGGTGGCCGCCCTGGAGCTCCTGCGGGATCGAGGCGTGGCCCACGGCCTCTGCACAGGCAACGTGCGGGAGGGCGCGCGACTCAAGCTCCGGCACGGCGCGCTCGACGGCTTCTTCGAGTGGGGGCCGGACGCGATCGGCGGCTTCGCGGAGGACGGCGAGGTGCGGGCGCGGATCGTGGAAGCCGCACTTCGCCGGGCCTCCGCCCGGCTCGGCACGCTCTCGCCGCGCGAGGTGCTCGTCGTCGGCGACACGCCGCTCGACGTGCAGGCGGGCCACGAGGCGGGGTGCGAGGTCCTCGGCGTCGCCACCGGCAGGTACGGGCCGGAGGACCTGCGCGCCTCCGGGGCCGACCACGTGGTCGCCACCCTGGAGGAGCCGGCGGCCCTCCGCCTGATGGTCGGCTCGGACGGACCGTGAAGCGTCTCCCCACCAGCTTCGACGTGGGCACCGG
Organism: Pseudomonadota bacterium; assembly: GCA_023419875.1. Classification (GTDB taxonomy): domain Bacteria; phylum Myxococcota; class Myxococcia; order Myxococcales; family Anaeromyxobacteraceae; genus Anaeromyxobacter. The sequence continues at coordinate 1,735 of JAEZXM010000453.1, forward strand.
GGTCCGCGCGGTCGCGGCCGCTGCCGGCGACGCTCTCGCGCTCCAGGCCTGCATGGAGGCGGCGCAGGACTACTTCGTCCGGACCGAGGGCGCGCCGCCGACGCCGGACGCGGCCCGCGAGCTCCTCGCCGAGGCCGAAGCCGACGAGGCGCGGCGCGTGTTCCTCCTCCGCGGCGACGGCAATCCGCCGCTCGGGTTCCTCGACCTCCACCTGCACCAGCCCGAGCCGGGCGTCGCCCACGTCGGGGTGCTCGCGCTGCGCCCCGAGGCGCGCGGGCGCGGAACGGGCCGCGAGCTGGTCGAGGCGCTCGCCGGCGGCCTCACGTCGGCCGGGTTCGCCGCGCTCCGCTGCTCGGTCGGTGCCGAGAACCCGGAGGCACGCGCCTTCTGGGAGGCGGTCGGGTTCTGCGAGGTGGGGCGGCTCGAAGGCGGGGTCGCCGTCCTCGAGCGTCCGCTCACGGCTCGCTGAGCGAAGCCTGCTACTCGGTGATCGCCGGCGCCGCCGCCGGCGCCTTCGCGAGCTTGAGCACCCGCCCGCGCAGGCCCTCGTAGATGCTCACGAGAGCCACGTACCCGAACCCGACCTGGAACAGGATGAGGAACGGGAGCGCCGAGTAGAGCCCGCGCTGCCACAGGTAGACGACGCCGTACGTCATGTACGCCGCGAGCACGAGCTCGACGATCGGCTGGAGCGTCGCGCCGGCGCGGTACTTCTTGCGCGCCACCGACTCGCCCTTGGCCTGGACGCCGTGCTTGGGAGTGCGGACGAACCCGGTCTGGTAGCCCATGAGCGCCTCGACCACGGCGCGGGCGTTGTTCACGGAGAGGCCGATGCCGAGCGCCATGACGAGCGGGAGCGGCTTCACCGCCTGCCACCAGGAGAGGCCCTGGGCGCGCTGGCTCACGACGTAGAACACGAGCACGCTCACCGTGGCGGCCGCGAAGAGCGGCAGGTCCAGGAGGACCATCTCGTACGGGTTGTGCGCCTCCCGGATGACGAGCGAGATGGGGAGCAGGATGGCGAGCGGGATGACGACCAGGTAGGCGAGGTTCGCGGTGAGGTGGATCACCGCCTCGCGCTTCACGTCCCTCGGCAGGTCGGCCTGGAGCACCGGGCGGAGGAGCTTGAGCGCGCACTGCACCGCGCCCTTGGCCCAGCGGTGCTGCTGGCTCTTGAAGGCG
>JAEZXM010000266.1 GCA_023419875.1 Pseudomonadota bacterium
CGGTAGCCGTCCACCGATCCGGGCCCCGCGCCGGGCCCCACGAGCGGAACCTCGGGGTCCGCCTGGAAGGCGCTCGACGCGTCCACGACGGCGCATCCCTCCGCCCACGCGCGCGGCGCCCACTCGCGCGCCAGCGCGGGCGGGAGGAAGAAGAGCGCCAGGTCCGCGCCGCGGAAGGCCGACGCCGAGAGCGGCGCGATGGGCAGCTCCTCGTCCTCGTACTCGAGCCGCTCCTCCTTCGAGCGCTCGGAGGCGAGGAGGCGAAGCTCGCTCGGATCGAGGTCGGCCTCGGGCAGGAGCTCCAGCGCGGCGCGGCCGGCGAGGCCGGTCGCGCCGGCGATGGCGAGCGTGACGGGGCGGGTGGGCATGAGGCTCCTTCAGGGAGAGTGTTTCGCCCCCGGCCCGAGGCCGTCGGGGAACTTCACCTCGGCCTCGCTCTTCCGCACGTAGTGCGGCTCGAGGGCGAAGAGCGCCTGGGCGTCGTACGAGACACGACCGAGCGTGCAGGCGGCGAGGGCGGCGATCGCGCTGGCCGGAGGCGAGTCGATCGCGGTCCGGAGCCGCCGGACCTTCCCCTCGAGCGCGGCCTCGAACGCCGCGTACCCCTCGCCGAAGACGAGCGCGTCCGCGTGCGGCGCGAGCCGGTCGGCGAGCGCCGCCGGCGAGAGCGCCGCCTCGGGCTCCTGCGCCCGCACGCTCCCCCCCTCGGCGCGGTAGAACCCGGCGTAGACCTCGCCCTTCTTCGCGTCGAGGAGCGGCACGAGCAGCGCGCCCGCCGGCGCGTCCGGCGCGGCGGCGAGGGCCATCGCCGCGAGGCTCGAGGCGCCGGAGATCGGCCGGCGATTGGCGTAGGCGAGCCCCTTCCACGTGGCGAGGCCGATGCGGAGGCCGGTGAAGGACCCCGGCCCGAGCCCCACCGCGTACCCCTCCACCGCGGGCAGGGCGAGCCCCTCGGCCGTGAGCAGATCCGCGAGCGCGCCCGGGAGCCGGCCGCCGTGGCCCACCGGCGCCCCCGCGGCGCCCTTCTGCGGAGCACGCTCGGTCCGCTCGCAGCGGACCGTGGGCGGCGCGCCGGTGCCGGGCTCGGGCAGATCGACGAGCGCGCAGGAGAGCGTCAGGGTGGCGGTGTCGAGGGCGGCGACGAGCACGGGCTACCTCATGGGCTCTTCGATCGGCGGGTTCCGGCTGCGGTCGATGAGCCGGACGATGTCGTTCCGGAACGCGAACGCCATGAGGCCGAGAAGCAGGATGAGCCCGAAGACGTTGGCGATCTCTCGCATCCGCACCGAGAGCGGCCGTCGCGTGACGGTCTCGACCACGGATTGCGCGATGTGGCCGCCGTCGAGGACGGGGATGGGCAGGAGGTTCATGATCGCCAGGTTCACGCTGATGAAGGCCATCAGCTGGAAGTAGACGCTCCAGCCCTGCTCGACCGCCCGCGCCGTCACCTCGACGATCTGGAGGATGCTTCCGACCTGGCTCGAGTCGACCTCCCGGGTGAAGATCATCACGATGCCCAGCACCAGCGTCCGGATCTGGCCCACGGTCTCCCGGACAGCCATCACCAGGACCTCGGCGGGCCCCCGCTCGTACGGGACGAGGCGCACCGCATAGGCCTCCTCGGCAACCAGCGCCTCCCGGGGCGGATCGAGCCCTATCGACCACTTCACCTGGTCGGTGCCCTTGACCTCGTGCTTGGTGACGACCTTCTTGGCCGCCATCGTCACCGTCCGGCCGCCGGCGAGGGTGAAGGTCCCGGTGTTGCCGCCGGCCAGCTCCCGGTTCACCGCCTCACCCAGCTCGTTGAAGGTGTGAACGGGTCTCCCGTTCACCGCGGTGACGACGTCCCCGCGCCGGATCCCGGCGCGATCGGCGGGCCCACCGGGCTCGACCACCGCGACCGAGGCGGCGACCCAGGGATCGACGATGCGCATCGTGGGCGAGCCGTCGCGGCACGTGGGCACGCCGGCCAGCCGCTCTCGCCTGTGGTCGGCGAGGTACGCCCCCGGGAGCTCACGCGGGTGCTCGCGGATGACCTCCAGGTCGACGGGCCGACATTGCGCGGCCTCGAGCGCCGCCTGCAGCTCCACGGCGTTCTTGATGGGCGCGCCCCCCGCCGAGACCACGAGGTCGAACGGCTGGAGCGCTCCGGGCGCCCCCGGCTCCACGGGCCCGACGCGCGCCGGCGTCCGCATGGGCATGACGCCGATGACCCCGCGCTTCATGGTCTCGAGGCCGACGGTCTGCTCGCCCTCCTGCACGCGCATGGCCATCGGCAGGAGCGTGCCGCCGCGATCGACCCGGATCGTGACCTCGGCCCCGCCGAGCGGCTGGAAGGCGTCCTGGAGATCCTCCCAGTCGCGGATCCGGACCGTCGTCCCGTCAGGCCCGGTCACGGAGGCGATGCGGTCCCCCGCGGCGAGCCCTGCCCGCGCGGCCGGCGATCCCGGGAGGACCGTGCCCACGGTCGCGCCGACCGTCCGCTCACCCAGGGCCGCCCAGACGAGCCCCAGGAACAGGACGAACGGCAGGAGCAGGTTCATCGTCGGGCCGGCCACCGCGATGAGGAGGCGCTTCCAGGGCGGCTGCTCGAGGAACCCGCGACCCCGATCCTCGGGCGCAACCTCGGCGTGGGGATCGTCGCCCGCCATCTTCACGTAGCCGCCGAGCGGGATCCACGCGACCCGGTACTCCGTCTCGCCGCGGCGGAACGAGAAGACCGGCGGTCCGAAGCCGATCGAGAAGCGCAGGACCTTCACGCGGAGCAGCTTCGCCACGAGATAATGGCCGAGCTCGTGGACGAAGATGAGCACGCCCAGGAGGAGCACCACCGCGAGGCTGGTCACCACGTTCCCTTGCATGTCCACTCCCTACCCCCGCGGCGTCCGCGCCGCCCGGGCGACCCGCTTCTCGGCCTCCCGCCGGCCGTGGTCGCTGGCCGCGAGCGCCTGCTCGACCGAGCGGAGCGGCTCGGGCGCGTGCGCCTCCAGGACGTCCGCGCAGATCTCGGCGATGCGGGGGAAGGCGCACCGGCCGGCGAGGAACGCGGCCACCGCGCCCTCGTCCGCCCCCGAGAGCACCGCCGGAGAGGTGCCGCCGCGCTCGAGCGCGCGGTAGGCGAGCGTGAACGCCGGGAATCGCTCCGGATCGGGCGGCTCGAAGGTCAGCTTCCCGAGGCGCGCGAGGTCGAGCGGGGCGAGGTCGAGCGGCAGGCGTCCGGGGTGACCCAGGGCGTAGCTGATCGGCCCCCGCATGTCGGAGATGCCGAGCTGCGCCACCATCGAGCCGTCGATGTACTCGACCATCGAGTGCACCACCGACTCCGGGTGGACGACGATGTCGATCCGGCTCGGCTCGACGCCGAAGAGCCACCGGGCCTCGATCACCTCGAGCCCCTTGTTCATGAGGGTGGCGGAGTCGATGGTGATCTTGTCGCCCATCGACCAGTTCGGGTGCTTGAGCGCGCGGGCCGGCGTCACCTCCGCCAGCTCGGCGGCGGGCACGCAGCGGAGCGGGCCGCCGGAAGCGGTCAGGATGAGCCGGCGGACCTCGCTCCGGTTGTGGCCGACGAGCGACTGGTGGATGGCGCTGTGCTCCGAGTCCACCGGGAGGATCGCGACCCCGCGGGCGGCGGCGCGCGCGAGGAGAAGCTCGCCGGCGAGGACCAGTGACTCCTTGTTGGCGAGGCCGACCGGCTTCCCCGCCTCGATCGCGGCGGCGGTGGAGCGGAGCCCGGCCCCGCCGGAGATGGCGGCCACCACGAAGTCCACGTCGGGATGAGCGGCGATGGCGGCGGCGCCGGCCTCGCCCTCCAGCACCTCGATCCCGCGCGGGGCCGCCTCGCGCACCGCGCGCGCGGCGGCTGCGTCCGCCACCGCCACGAGGCGCGGCCGGTGGCGACGGATCTGCTCCGTGAGGAGCTGCGCATTCCGCCCCGCGGCGAGGCCCACCACCTCGAACCGGTCGGGAAAGCGGCCGGCCACGTCCAGCGCCTGAACGCCGATGGAGCCGGTCGATCCGAGGATGGCCAGACGCTTCACGGGCTACTTCCTAGCACGGGTTCGACGGCCGCGCCGCGGGGGTCACCGCACCCAGTAGGCCGCCCAGACGTAGACCCAGGGGGCCACGAACAGGAGCGCGTCGATCCGGTCGAGGATGCCGCCGTGGCCGGGGATGAGCTTCCCCGAGTCCTTCACCCCCGCGGCCCGCTTCACCAGCGACTCGCAGAAGTCGCCGAGCGGCCCGAGCACCGCTCCGCCGGCGCCGAGCAGGACCGCCGCGGGCACGGAGAGGAGGTCGAGCCCCGGGAGCAGCCAGCGGGTCACGAGCGCGCCGGCGATCGACCCGACCGCGCCACCGGCGAACCCCTCCCACGTCTTCTTGGGGGAGATCCGCTCCAGCATCCGGTGCCGCCCGAAGGCGCGGCCGGCGAAGTAGGCGAAGGTGTCGTTCGCCCAGGTGACGACGAACGCGAGCACCACCCACGACGCGCCGTGCGCGTCCACGCGGCGCAGCCCCACGAGCGTGGAGAGGAGGAGCCCGATGTAGAGCCAGGAGAAGCTCACCGTCGCGATGCGCGGCGGGATGGTCTCGACCGGCTGCCGGCGAAAGAGGAACGCGGAGAGGAGCACGACCACCGCCCCGGCGAGCGCCGCGGAGCCCCACGCCGGCCAGAGCTGCGGGCCGTCCACGAGCTGCGCAGCCACCGGTGTCGCGGCGGCGACCAGGATCCCGAAGATCTCGGCCACGCCGAGCGCGCCGAACATGGCGATGAGCTCGCCCGCCGCCACCGCCGCCGCCGCGCCCGCGAGCGCGGCGAAGGGCAGCCCGCCGAGCCAGGTGACCCAGACGGCGAGCGGGAAGAGCACGATCGCCGAGGCGATGCGGAGGGCGAGGTTGCTGCGGTGGGGCGGGGGCGTATTCACGATTGGTCACGCCCGCGGGAGAGCTGCGCCCCGGTGAGGCCGAAGCGGCGGTCGCGCCGCTGGAAGTCGGCGAGCGCCAGGAGCAGCTCGCGGGCGCGGAAGTCCGGCCACATCTTCTCCGAGAAGTGGAGCTCGGCGTACGCGCACTGCCAGAGGAGGAAGTTGGAGATGCGCCGCTCGCCGCCGGTCCGGACGAGGAGGTCCAGCTCGGGCAGCCCCGCCGTCCAGAGCTCCGCCTCCAGCTCCGGCGCGCCGAAGGCGGGCTCGCGCGCCGCCGCCCTCCGGGCGGCCGCGACGATCTCCTGCCGGCCGCCGTAGGAGAGCGCGAGCGTGAGCACCATGCCCGAGTTCTCGGCGGTCTCTGCGCGGACCTCGGCGAGCTTCCGCTGGACGACGGCGGGGAGCCGCTCGAGCTCGCCGATCGCGTGCAGGCGGATCGCGTTCTGCATCATCTCCCCGCGCTCCGCCTCCAGGAACTCGGCGAGGAGCTCCATGAGCGCGTCCACCTCGGGCTCCGGCCGGCCCCAGTTCTCGGCGCTGAACGCGTACAGCGTGAGCGCGGGCAGGCCGACCCGCCGCGCGGTGCGCGTCACCTCCCGCACCGATTCGGCGCCCTCCCGGTGGCCGGCGACGCGGGGGAGCCCTCGCTGCTCCGCCCATCGGCCGTTCCCGTCCATGATGAAGGCGGCATGGCGGGGCAGCGGGCGCGCGCGCACCTGGGCCTCGAGCTCCGTGGTGGAGAGCGGCTCCATGTGCGCGGGCTTATAGCACGGGGCCGCGGGCCGGCGCGTCCGTTGGGGTGGCGCCCCGCGAGCGCGCCTCCCGGGACGGGGCCGGCTGGCGAGCCCCGCCGGGCATTCCCTTTGACCCTTCGAAATGCGGCCCGTATCCTCGTTTTTGTGCCCCCGCAGCGCGTCGGTCCCTTCCAGATCCTCTCGGTCATCGGCCGGGGCGGGGTGGGAACGGTCTACCGCGCCCGGCACGTCGCCACCGGCGCCGTTGCGGCGGTGAAGGTGCTCGGCCCGTCACCCTCGGTGGACGCGAGCGCCGCCCGGCGGCTCGCGCGCGAGTTCGAGGTGCTGCGGTCGCTCGACCACCCCAACGTGGTCCGCGTCTTCGACGCCGGCGTCACCGACGGCTACTCGTACCTGGCGATGGAGCTCGTGGAGGGGCTCGACCTTCGCGCCTATCTCTCGCCCGCCCTCGACGACGCCCACCTGCTCGAGGTGGCGCCGCCGCTCGCGGCCGTGGACGCGTTCTCCCCGGAGGCGAGCGCGGCCGGGCCCGAGGCGATCCGCGCCCTGGCCGCGATGATGGACGAGCCCGAGACCGAGGAGGTCCGCTGCGCGGCGCCCTCGCCGGGCGCAGGGGCGGAGAGCGCGGGCGGCGAGGCGGCCATCCCCCCGCTCGCGCCGGAGGCGCTCGCCGCGCTCAACCGCCCCTCCCGGCTCGCGCGGCTCCGCCGTGCCCTCACGCAGGTGGCGGACGCGCTCGCCTACGTCCACGCGCGTTACCTCGTCCACCGCGACCTGAAGCCCTCCAACATCATGGTGGACGACCGCCGGCAGGCGCGGCTCATGGACTTCGGGCTGGTGAAGGCGGCGGCCGAGGGCGACGCGGCGCTCACCCAGACCGGCCGCGTGGTCGGCACCTACCGCTACATGTCGCCCGAGCAGGCGCAGGGCCACCCGGTGGACGCCCGCAGCGATCTCTACAGCCTCGGGGTGATCCTCTACGAGCTCCTCGCCGGCGCGCCGCCGTTCGTGGCCCAGGACCCGGCCGCCCTCTGGCGCGAGATCCTCCACGTCCGCCCGGCGCCGCTCGGCGCCGTGAACCCCGGCGTGGACCCCGCCCTGGCCGCCCTCGCCGAGCGGCTGCTCGAGAAGGACCCGGCGAAACGCCTCCAGCGCGCCGACGACGTCCTGCGCGCCCTCACGCCGGCTCGAACGTCACCGTGAACGTCGCCCCCCGCCCCACCCCGTCGCTCTCCACCGTGAGCGTGCCGCCCATCTGCTTCACGTAGTTCGCGCAGGTGTGCAGGCCGAAGCCGTGGCCGGCGGTCTTGGTGGTGAAACCGTAGGTGAAGACCTTCTCCATGTTCTCCGGAGGGATCCCCACGCCGGTGTCCCGCACCCGGAGCTGGGGGCGCCCGCGGTCGCGCCGGACCTGGATCGTGAGGCGCCGCTCCCCCTCCGGGACGCCTGCGAGCGCGTCGATCGCGTTCTTCACGAGGTTCACGACCACGTGGACGACCTTGGTCCGCGGCAGCACGAGCCTGGGCGCGTCGCGATCGTAGTCCCGGAACACCTGCACCGAGTGCCGGGCGGTCTGCGTGGACTCGACCTCGAGCGCGAGCTCGGCGATGCCCACGAGGTCGGTCTCCTCGCGCAAGAGGACGTCGAGCCCGTTGTGCGCGTACTCCTGCAGGCTGCGGATGGTCTCGCGGATGAGACCGGTCCGCTCCAGCAGCTCGGAGATCGAGGACCGGACGCGCGTCCACTCGTCGAGGAGCCCCGCGGCGAGCTTGGCGTAGTAGCTCGGCAGGAGCCCGGCTTTCGGGTCCCGGGCGAACCACTCGGCCAGGTCGCCCTCGTGGGCACGGAGCAGCTCGTTGGCCTTGAGCAGCCCGTCGATCCGCGACTTGTCCAGGGTCTCGCCCGCGGACTCCGCGGAGACGATGACGCTGTTGAGGAGGTTGCCGACGTTGTGGAGCGCGCCGACCGCGATCTCGGCCATGCCGGCCTGGTGGGCGGCCTCGAGGAGCTTGCTCTGCGCCTCCTGGAGCTCCCGGGTCCGCTCCGCCACGCGGACCTCCAGCTCCCCGGCGTGGCGGGCGAGCTCGGTCATGAGGGCGCTCACGCTCAGCCGCCGGCGGAGCTCGTGGACGAGCGAGGGGTCGGGCATGCTGCGCATCGGCACCGTCTCGAAGACCGCGAACCCGTCCTGGCCGGGGCTGGAGAGCATCGAGAAGACCACCCAGTCGTGCCGGCGCTCCTTCGAGTCGAGGCTCTCGATGAACGTGCAGACGTCGAAGGAATCGAGGGGGAAGTCGTGCGCCTTCCGCTCGTAGCCGCCGAACCGGAGGACGGCCGCGGCGCACGCGCGGCTCGCGTCCAGGTACCGCCCGGCGAAGAGGCTCTCGATGCCGAGCTCGGGGAGCCCGGAGAGGAGCGATCGGCGGAGCTGCTCCTGGTCGAGGATCACGTTCCAGTAGTAGGTGTTGATGACGCCCTGGTAGCCGGCCGCGCGCAGGACGCTGAAGCGCATCTGGCGTTGCTCGGCGAGGCTGGCCAGCGCGGCGAGCGCGTCGTCGCGGACCGTCTGCCAGCGCTCCCGGCCCGGGCCCGACTCCTCCGGCGCGAGGAGGTCGAACGCCGCGTCGAGGATCTCCCGGAACTGCGCCGCCACGCCGCGGCGCGGGTCGAAGCGGGAGATGAGCGCCTCGAGCGTCGGCAGCAGCCGATCGGCGCGCTCGCCCCGCAGCTCGCCCTCGAGGATCTCCAGCAGCTCGCCGGCCCAGCCGTCCGACTGGACCACCTCCGTCACCTCGGGAAAGTGCGCGCGGAGCCGTGCCGCCGCCGTCTCCGCGCGCGGAGCGCGGGCCGCCGTGGCGGGCCCGCTCGGGCGACGCTGGGCGCGCGGGAGGCACCCGCAGGACTCCCGGACCACCATCTCGGCCGCGAACTGGAGCAGCTCCGGCACGCTCTCGCCGCGGAGCAGGGCGAGGGCGGTTCGCACCGCCGCGGTCCCCACCGCCCGCAGCGGCTGGCGGGCGGTGGTGAGCATCGGCGTGACCGCGACCGTCTCCGGAAGGTCATCGAACCCGGCGATCGCCACGTCGTCGGGGACGCGCCGGCCGGTGCGCTGCAGCTCGCGCATGGCGTGGATGGCCATGTAGTCGTTGGCACCGACCAGGGCGTCGAACGGAGCGTCGCGCTCGGCGAGGGTGTGGATCGCCTGGACGGCGGGGGGCCGGGTGAAGTCACCGGCGGTGATGAGCTCGGGCCGCAGGGGGAGGCCGTGCTGCTGGAGCGCCCTCCGGTACCCGGCAAACCGGTCCTGGGCCTCCTCGCTCCCCTCCGGCCCGCAGATGAAGGCGATCCGGCTGCGGCCGTGAACCTCCACGAGATGGCTCACGATCTCGCGGATGCCCTCGTCGCCGCGGATGAGGAGGCTGGTCGTCCCGGGCACGCGCTTGCCGACGCTGACGACGGGCCGCGGGCGGAACCGGTCGTAGAGCTCCCTCAGGGCGTCGCCGCCGCGCGGGGTGCCGAGCGAGGACGAGATCCCGATCACCGCGTCCACGTTCCGCGCCTTCGCCATGGCGTACAGCGCGTCGCCGTCGGCCCGCACCCCGTTCCCGATGAGGTGGACGAGGTTCACGTCGAGCGACTTCGCGGCCTGGCTGATCGTGACCCAGAGCTCCTCCTCGCAGCCGCCGAGAAGACTCTCGTAGAGCACGCCGATGGTGGCGCGTCTGGGTCCGCTCACCTTTCCACCTCGAGTCCGCGCCCGCGAACCGTGCGGCGCGCCGAAGAGTGGAGCCCGCGCCGACCTGCCCGAGCGTACCGGGTCCGCGGGGGTCGGCCAAGCCGGTGCAGCCTCCCGTCCCGCGTGCACCCGGCCAGGTCCCCATCGACCCTCCGTTCGGCCGCCTGCGTCGTACCCGCCCGCTAGTCTCCACGCTCATGTCGGATATTCCGGCCGAGGATGTCGGGTACCAGGCGATCGTGGCCGAGTACTTCCTCGGCCTGCGGGGCGCCGGGCTCCTGCTCTCGCCGCTCGACCAGGAGCTCGTGGCGGAGTGGGAGCGTCGCGGCCTGCCGGTGCCGGTCGTCTGCCGCGGGATCCGGCACGGCATGGCGGCGCTGGACGAAGAACGGCGCGGCCGGGCGCGCTCGCTCCGCTCGCTGCGCCTCGCGGTCGAGGACGAGTGGCGCGCCTATCGGAGCGGGCGCGTCGGGGA
>JAEZXM010000306.1 GCA_023419875.1 Pseudomonadota bacterium
CCACGGTCCAGGCCATCAAGGACTGGATCCGGCAGGAGGGCCCGAGGGAGTAAGGGCCCTATGAAGATCCACGAGTACCAGGCCAAGGAGCTCCTGCGGCAGTTCGGGGTGGCCGTGCCCCGTGGCCTCGTCGCCACCACCGCTGTCGAGGCCGAGGCGGACGCCCGACAGCTCGGGGGCACGGTGGTGGTGAAAGCTCAGATCCATGCCGGCGGGCGTGGCAAGGGGGGCGGGGTGAAGCTGGCCCGCTCGCCGGAGGAGGCTCGACAGCACGCCGAATCGATGCTCGGCATGATGCTTCGGACGCCGCAGACCCGGCCCGAGGGGCAGCGGGTCCGCCGCGTGTACATCGAGGAGGGCTGCCGGATCGCCCGGGAGATCTACCTCGGCCTCACGCTCGACCGCGACGCCGGCCGGATGGCCCTCATGGCCTCGGCCGAGGGCGGCATGGACATCGAGGAGGTGGCGGCGCGGCACCCGGAGAGGATCCTGCGAGAGACCATCGACCCGCTTTTCGGCCTCGCGCCCTTCCAGGCCCGGCGCCTCGCCTACGGCCTCGGGCTCCATGGCGACACGGTGGCGGCGTTCGTCCGGTTCGCCGCCGGCCTCTACCAGGCGTGCCTCGCGACCGACGCGTCGCTCGTGGAGATCAACCCGCTCGTGGTGACCGCCGAGGGCGCGGTGCTGGCGCTCGACGCCAAGATGAACTTCGACGACAACGCCCTCTTCCGCCACCGGGATCTCACGTCCCTCCGCGATCCCGACGAGGAGGATCCGAAGGAGGCGCAGGCCAAGGTCCACGACCTCTCGTACATCGCGCTCCAGGGCGACATCGGCTGCATGGTGAACGGGGCCGGGCTCGCGATGGCGACGATGGACATCATCCAGCTCTCGGGCGGACAGCCCGCCAACTTCCTCGACGTGGGAGGCGGAGCGGACGAGGTCAAGGTCACCGCCGCCTTCAAGATCCTGCTCTCCGATCCGGACGTGAAGGCGGTGCTCGTCAACATCTTCGGTGGGATCATGAAGTGCGACATCATCGCCAACGGCATCGTGGCGGCGGCGCGCCAGGTCTCGCTCCGGATCCCGCTCGTGGTCCGGCTCGAGGGGACCAACGTCGAGCTGGGGAAGAAGATCCTCGCCGAGAGCGGCCTGCAGATCACGCCCGCCGACGACCTGGGCGACGCCGCGCGCAAGGCGGTGGCCGCGGCACGGAGGGGCGCATGAGCATCCTCGTCGACCGCCGGACGCGGGTGCTGGTGCAGGGGATCACGGGCGCCGCCGGGAGCTTCCACGCGCGGCAGATGAAGGCGTACGGGACGGCGCTCGTCGCCGGAGTCACCCCCGGGCGTGGCGGGAGCCTCTTCGAGGACGAGATCCCGATCTTCGATACGGTCGCGGAGGCGGTGCGCCGGACGGGCGCCGACGCGTCGGCGATCTTCGTCCCCCCAGCCGGCGCAGCGGACGCGATCGTCGAGGCTGCCGACGCGGGGATCGCCCTCGTGGTGGCGATCACGGAGGGCATCCCCATCCTCGACATGATCCGCGTGAAGCGGGCGCTCGAGTCGAAGCCCGGGACGCGGCTCGTCGGCCCGAACTGTCCCGGGGTGATCACGCCCGGCCAGTGCAAGATCGGGATCATGCCCGGCCACGTCCACCGGCCGGGGCGGGTCGGCGTCGTCTCGCGCTCCGGCACGCTCACCTACGAGGCGGTGAAGCAGCTCACGGACCTCGGCCTCGGCCAGTCCACCGCCGTCGGCATCGGCGGGGATCCGGTGCACGGGACGGACTTCATCGACGTGCTCCGGCTCTTCGAGGACGATCCGGACACCGATGCGATGATCATGATCGGAGAGATCGGCGGCTCCGAGGAGGAACGGGCCGCGGCGTTCGTCCGGGACCACGTCAGGAAGCCCGTCGTGGGGTTCATCGCCGGCCGGACCGCGCCCCCCGGGAAGCGGATGGGACACGCGGGCGCGGTCATCTCGGGCGGGACGGGGACCGCCGCGGCGAAGATCGAGGCGATGGTGAAGGCGGGGATCACGGTCGTGGACGGTCCTCACCTCCTTGGGCAGGCGATGAAGGAGCTGCTCGAGACGCGGGCGAGGAAGCGGCCACGGGGAACGGCGGGGAAGGCGAAGGCGAAGAAGCCGGCGGGTGGGAGGAAGGCGCCCGGGCGGAGCAGAACGAAGGTTTCGAGCAGAGGGCGGTAGCCCTCGTCACGAGAAGGGGACACATGGCGATCGAGCGGACGCTTTCCATCATCAAGCCCGACGGCCTCGAGAAGGCGGTGGTCGGCAAGGTGATCGCGCGGTTCGAGGAGACGGGGCTGAAGCCCGTGGCGATGCGGCTGGCCCGCCTCTCTCGCGCCGAGGCGGAGGGGTTCTACGCGGTCCACCGCGAACGCCCGTTCTTCCCCGCGCTCGTCGAGTTCATGACCAGCGGCCCGGTCGTCCTCATGGTGCTCGAGGGAGAGAATGCGATCGCCCGGAACCGCGAGGTGATGGGCGCGACCAACCCGGCGAACGCCGGCGCGGGGACGCTGCGCAAGGACTTCGCCACCGACGTCCAGCGGAACACGGTCCACGGCTCCGACAGCCCGGAGAACGCGAAGATCGAGATCGCGTACTTCTTCCCCGAGGTGCAGATCTGCTCGTACGAGTGGAAGCGGTAGGATCAGTTCACGGTCACGGTTCTCAGTTCAGGAGCCGAGCGGACGATCGGCCGTGAACTTGGAACCGTGAACCGGAATCCCCCGGAGGAGACCCTTGGAAGGCGTGCCGGTCTGGAAGTGGCTCCTGGCCGCCTTCTTCGTGGCGGGGTCGGCGTTCTGCTCCGGCACCGAGACCGCGTTCACGGCGCTGGGCGACGCGCGCGCCCGCCAGCTCCGCGAGCAGGGTGGCAGGCGGGCGTCTCTCCTCGGCCTCTGGGTGGACCACCCCGAGCGCGTCCTCTCGACGCTCCTCATCGGCAACACCCTCGTGAACGTCGGCGCAGGCGCCCTGGCCGCAGCACTGGCGATCGACATCGCCGCCTGGACCGCGATGGCGGTCGGGACCTCCGTCGCGCTCGCGACCGTGGGCATGACGGCGGCGGTGCTCTTCGCCGGCGAGATCCTCCCCAAGACGGTGGCGAAGCGTCACCCGGTCCGGATCGCGCTCGCCAGCATCCCGGTCGTCCACGCGCTCTGCTTCGTCCTCTGGCCGCTCTCGGCGGCCGTCACCCGCGCGACCTCCCGCCTGCTGCGCCTCCTCGGCGTCGGACCGGGGCAGGGCGTGACGGGCGAGGAGATCGAGTACCTCATCGAAATCGGCACGCGCGAGGGCGCGCTCGACCCGGTGAAGGAGGAGCTGCTCAACAGCGTCCTCGAGTTCGCGGACCGGGTCGCGCGGGAGATCATGGTGCCGCGGACGCGGATGGTTGCCATCGAGCGCGACCTGCCGGCCGACGAGCTCGTCCGCGTCATCACCGAGAACCCGTTCAGCCGGATGCCCGTCTACCGGGGAACGATGGACGAGATCGCCGGGATCCTCATCGTCCGCGAGATCGTGGGCGAGCTCCGGCACGGAGGCCGGATCGACCTGGGCCGCCACCTGAAGCCCGCCTTCTTCGTGCCCGAAGGGATGAAGATCTCGCGCCTCCTCAAGGAGATGCAGCGGCGCCGCACCCACCTCGCGATCGTGGTGGACGAGTTCGGCGGAACGAGCGGTCTCGTCACCCTCGAGGACGTGCTCGAGGAGATCGTGGGCGAGATCCAGGATGAGGCCGACGGCGCGGAGGCCGCGCCCGTGAAGGAGATCGCCCCGGGCGTCTGGCTGGCCGATGCCTCGGTCCCGCTCCACGACCTCGAGGCCTTCCTGAACCGGCGGCCCGAGGCGGGCGCCGAGCCGCTCCCCGAGATCCTGTTCCCGGAGAGCGGAGACTACGAGACGCTGGGCGGGCTCGTGACTGCGACCGCGGGGCGGGTCCCCCAGGTCGGCGCCAGCGTCCGTTTCGGCGACCTCACGTTGACGGTGCGCGCGGGCGACGAGCGACGGGTGGCCCGCGTGGAGATCGCGCGGCCCGGCGCGGCAGGGCCGCCCGTCTCGCCGCCGGTCGCGCGGGCGTCCGGCGCCTCTTAAGAATGGGCCCGATGGACGAGACGACGATGCTCCTCGATCCCGAGGCCCGGGAGGCCGATGGTCCTCCCCGGGACGAGCGCCCTGATCTCCGCGCGCTGCCGCTCGACGTGCTCGAACGGTTCCTCGCGAACCTCGGCGAGCGCCCGTACCGCGCCCGCCAGATCTACCGCTGGGTCCACCGGAAGGCGGCCGCGAGCCTCGACGAGATGACGGACCTCGGCCTCGAGCTGCGCGCCGCCCTCGCGTCCCGCGTGCGACTCACCACCCTCGAGTGCGCAAGCGAGCAGCGTTCCAGCGACGGGACGATCAAGTGGGCGTGGCGCGCCGCCGACGGGAAGCAGGTCGAGTCGGTGTACCTGCCGGAGCCCGAACGGAAGACGCTCTGCGTCTCCACCCAGGTCGGCTGCGCGGTCGGATGCACCTTCTGTCTCACCGCCACCATGGGCCTCGCCCGGAACCTCAGCGCGGCGGAGATCGTCGACCAGGTGCACCGGGCGAACCGGAGGCTGGTGGAGCTCGGGGAGGGGACCGGGCCTCGGCCGCTCACGAACCTCGTGTTCATGGGGATGGGCGAGCCC
This sequence comes from Pseudomonadota bacterium, assembly GCA_023419875.1. Taxonomy (GTDB): domain Bacteria; phylum Myxococcota; class Myxococcia; order Myxococcales; family Anaeromyxobacteraceae; genus Anaeromyxobacter. Next base: position 4,700 of record JAEZXM010000306.1, read on the forward strand.
CTCGCCAACTACCGGAACTTGAAGCTCGCCCTGGACCTCCTCCTGTCCGAGGAGGGCCCCAACTTCTCGCACCGCCACGTGACGGTCTCCACCTCCGGTCTCGTGCCGCTCATCGGCCGGCTCGGCGCGGAGACCTCGGTGAAGCTCGCCGTCTCGCTCAACGCGACCACCGACGCGCAGCGGGACGCGCTCATGCCGATCAACCGGCGTTACCCGATCGGCGCGCTGCTCGAGGCGTGCCGCGCGTTCCCCGCCCGGAACGGCCGGCGCATCACCTTTGAGTACGTGCTCCTGGGAGGGGTGAACGACACGCTCGACGACGCGCGGCGGCTCGCGCACCTCGTCCGCGGCATCCCGGCCAAGGTGAACCTCATCCCCTACAACGAGAACCCGGGGCTGGACTTCGCGGCGCCGGCCCCCGAGGCGGTCCAGGCGTTCCTCGACGCGCTGGTGTCGAAGAACCTCACCGCCGTGGTCCGCAAGAGCCGCGGCCGCGACATCTCGGCGGCCTGCGGGCAGCTCGCCCGGGAAGGCGGTCCCGGCGACCCGCGACGCGCCCGGAAGTTGACGCCTGGAGCCGAGTGAGGCTACAGGCTCGGCAATGTCACTCCTCGTGGTCGGTTCGGTCGGCTTGGACACCCTGGAGACGCCGTTCGGCAGGCGGGAGGAGGTGCTCGGCGGGGCCGCCTCGTACTTCTCCACCGCCGCGAGCTTCTTCGAGCCGCCGCGGGTGGTGGCGGTGGTGGGCGAGGACTTCCCCGCCGTCCACGTCGACTTCCTCGCCTCGCGCGGGATCGACCTGGCCGGCCTGGTGCGGAGGCCGGGCAAGACCTTCCGCTGGAAAGGGCGCTACGAGTTCGATCTGAACGTCGCCCATACCCTCGACACCCAGCTCAACGTCTTCGCCGAGTTCCGCCCCGAGCTGCCCGAGGCCTACCGGGACTCGGAATACGTGTTCCTCGCGAACATCGATCCCGACCTCCAGCGGGCGGTGCTGGACCAGGTGCGCGCGCCGGCGTTCGTCGGCTGCGACACCATGAACTACTGGATCACCTCGAAGCGCGAGAGCCTCGTCCGGACCCTCCGGCGTGTGGACATGCTGTTCGTGAACGACGCCGAGGTCCGGCAGCTCGCCGGCGAGCACAACGTGGTGAAGGCCGCGGCGGCGGTCCTCTCCATGGGGCCGAAGGCGGTGGTCGTGAAGCGAGGGGAGTACGGCGCGCTCTTCTTCTCGGAGGGCGAGGTGTTCGCTTCGTCCGCGGTGCCGCTCGCCTCGGTCTTCGATCCCACCGGCGCCGGTGACAGCTTCGCCGGCGGGTTCATGGGCTACCTCGCCCGGGCCCGCCGCCTCGACGCCGCGACCAAGCGCCGGGCGATCGTGGTGGGGAGCGTCGTCGCGAGCTTCGTCTGCGAGCAGTTCTCGCTCGATCGGCTGCGGACCTTGCGACCGGAGGAGATCGTCGCGCGGTACGCGGAGGTCCGCCGGCTCAGCCACTTCGACGAGCTCGAGCCCGAGGCGCTCCGCGTCCGGGCCGGCGGTTGACGGTGCGACGGCTCGGCGGCTAGGATGCCGCGCGGTGGGAATCGCTCGGGCTTCGCCCTCGCCCCGTCGCCCGAGGGAGCCCGCCTCGGCACCAATTGCTCGGGCTTCGCCCTCGCCCCGTCGGCGGGCGTTGCCCGCCTCCTCCGGCCCATGCGCATCGGGATCCTGTCGGACATCCACTCGAACCTCGAGGCGCTCACCGAGGTGCTGTCCGCGCTGGACAAGCACCGCACCGACCTCCGGGTCTGCCTGGGCGACGTCGTCGGCTACGGCGCGAGCCCCAACGAGTGCTGCGCCCTCGTCCGCCAGCACTGCCAGGTCGTGCTCCTCGGGAACCACGACGCCGCGGTCGCCGGTCGGATGGAGTACGGCTTCTACTACGACGCCGCCCGGCATGCGCTCGACTGGACCGCGTCCCGGCTCGCGCCCGAGCACCTCGAGTGGCTCAAGACCCTGCCGTACGACCACCTCGTGGAGAGCGTGGGCTTCAGCCACGGGAACCCGGTCGATCCGGCCGCGTTCGAGTACGTCTTCGCGATGGAGCAGGCCTACGAGCTCCTGCCCAGGGCGGCGAAGCTGCCCGAGGTGAGCTTTCTCGGCCACTCGCACCTGTGCAAGACGTTCGCGCTGCACGGCGGGGACGAGGTGCACGAGGTGCTGGCCAGCCGGTTCACGCTGCGTCGCGGCGGCTACAAGTACGTGGTCTCGGTCGGCTCGGTCGGCCAGCCGCGCGATTGCGACAACCGGGCCGGCTTCGTCATCTTCGACACCGACAAGCGGACGGTCGAGTTCCACCGGGTCCCGTACGACATCGAGTCGTCCGCGCAGAAGATCTTCGACGCGGATCTCGCTCTCAACTTCGGGAAGCGGCTCTTCCTCGGAGTGTAGGCAGTTTTCAGTTCACGACTCACAGTTCACGGTCGAAGACTGTGAACCGAGAGCTGTGAACTGAGAACCGAGCCCTCACACCACGCTCAGGTGCGTGGTCAGGCGGTACACGGTCACCAGCCCATCCAGGTCCATCGCCACGACCGAGAGCGCAGCGTCCGCAGCGAGCCGGGCGGCCGAGACGCCGGGGAGGGCTCCCACGATCTCGCCCGTCTCGAGCGCGTGGAACGAGAGCCCGTCTCCGGCGACGACCAGCGTGCCGCGTGCCGCCGCGAGCGGCCGCGGGCCGTGCCAGGCGCCCTCGGGCGCGGGCCGCGACCAGCGTGCGCGACCTTCCCTTTCGAGCGCGAGAAGCGCGCCCGCCGCGTCCCGCAGGACGAGGAGCGGCCCCGCCGCCAGCACCGCCGGCGCACCCGAGAGCGCCGGGGCGGAGGTCCAGGCCGGCGCACCGCTTGCGTTCAGGATCGTCACCGCCGGATCGCCCGCCACGGTGCCGGCGATGGCCAAGCTGCGGCCCCACGGTACCGCCGGGCCGCTGGGGGT
>JAEZXM010000405.1 GCA_023419875.1 Pseudomonadota bacterium
GCCGCGGCGACGGTATCTCCCGCGCCCGTCACGTCCACCGCGTCGCGCGACCCGTGCGCCGGCACGTGCACGTGCGGAAGCCCGGCCCGGAAGAGCGACATGCCGTTCCGCCCGCGCGTGACGAGCAGCATCTCGCAGCGGAGCCTGCCGAGCAGCGCCCGCGCGGCGCGGTCGATCGCGCCGGGCCCGGCCACCGGGCGCCCGCTCGCCGCCTCGAGCTCCACCTCGTTGGGCTTCACCATCGTGAGCCCATGGAAGCTCGCGAGCGCGTACCGCGAGTCGGCGCACACGGGGAGGCCGCTGCGCCGGAGCCGGCGCAGCGCGTCCTTCACGGGCGGTCCCACCGCGCCGGAGCCGTAGTCGCTCGCCAGGATCGCGCCCGTGTGCCGCGCGGCCCGGCCCAGCTCGCGCAGGAGGGCTCGCTCGACCCCGGCCGGGAGGGTCTCGGGAGCGGCGCGGTCGATCCGGAGCATCTGCTGGCGCCGGGTGGATCGCCCGCCCGCCAGCACGCGCGTCTTGGCCTCGGTGGGGCGGCCCGCGACCCGGAGGAGGCCCGTCACGTCCACCCCGCCCTCCTCGAGGACGTCCGAGAGCGCCGCGCCCAGCGTGTCGTCGCCGACGACGCCCACCGCCCGCACGCGGACGCCCAGCGCCGCCAGGTTGAGCGCGGCGTTGCCGGCGCAGCCGGCCTTCAGCTCGGAGGACTCGTAGCGGACCACGAGGACCGGCGCCTCGCGGCTCACGCGCTCGGTCTCGCCGTACACGTACTCGTCGGCGACGAAGTCGCCCACCACAGTGACCGCGGCGCCGCGCAGCCGGGCGAGGAGGCCGCGGAGCGCGTCGCGACCCGAGTCCGCCTGTCGTGCGGCGGGAGCGGAGGGCGCAGGCCGGGGATCGCGGGGACGGCGCACGGGAGACTCCTACCCTTCCCCGCCCGAGGGCGTCAACAAAGCGGGGGCTACGCCCCTCCCCCGCGCTTCGCGCGGGGCCCCCACCCCATTGCTCGGTTCGCCTGCGCGCGCGCCGGACCGCGCCGCTTCCACCGTCGGTGGAGCCAGTACCACTGCTCCGGATGGCGCCGGATGTAGCGCTCGAGCCGGTCGTTCATGTCCTGCAGGAAGGCCACCGCATCGCGCTCGTGGTCCCCAGTGTCGGGCGGGCGGAATGGGCCCTCGATGATCACGCGGTGGCGGCCGTCCGGAAGCGGGACCGAGACGGCGAACACCACCGGCGCGCCGGTGCGCCGCGAGAGCACCGCCGGCGTGGGGGAGGTCGCGGCGGGGACGCCGAAGAAGGTGGGAAAGATCGCGGTGCGGCGCCGCTCGCTCTGGTCGATCACGTAGCCGAGCACCCGGCCGGCGCGGAGCGCCTTCACCGCGGCGGCGAAGGTCTCTCCCTGCTTCACGTAGATCTCCTGCACCCCGGCGCGCGCCCGCGTGCCCTTCCAGAGTCCGACGACCATCTTCCGGCTGATGGTGGTGATCGGGACGCCGCGCAGGTTGTGGGCGGCGGCGAGCAGGTCGAAGTGCCCGAAGTGCCCGGTGCAGGCGATGACGCCCTTCCCCTCGGCCCTGGCCTTCTCGTAATTCTCCCAGCCCTCGTACTCGAAGAGCCGCGCGACCTCCTCGCGGGGCAGGTACGGCACGCGGAGGAACTCGGGGATCATCTCGCCGAGGTGGCGGTAGGTGGCCCGCGCGATGGTCCGCCGCTCGCGCTCCGACTTCTCGGGGAACGCGAGCCGCAGGTTCTCCGCCACCACGCGCCGCCGGAGGCCGAGCGTCCAGACGAGGACGCCGAGCGCGCCGAAGACGACGGCGAGCAGCCGCCGCGGGAGCCGAACCAGGATCCAGCCGAGGACGCGGGCCATGCGAGACCCGTTCTACACCGGCTCGTGCGGGGCCAGGGCGGCATCGAGCGCCCGGGCGAGGATCTCCTCGCCCTGGACCACCCGCGCCTCGATCCGGAGGACGCGAAGGGCGTGGTGGGCCGCCGCGTCGGGTCCGAGCCGGACCGCGTCCTTCTCCGTGGTGACGATCCAGTCGCCCGCGCGTTCCGACGCCGACCCGAGCACGTCGCGAAGCTCCTCGGGGCGGAACCGGTGGTGATCGGCGAACCGCCGCTCGGCGGCGACGGTCGCTCCCAGCGCCTCCACCGTCCGCCGGAAGGCGCCCGGGCGGGCGATCCCGGACACGAGCCGCACCCGGCGGCCGCGCAGCGCCTCGAGCCCGAGCGAGGTCCGGAGGGTTCCGTCGAGGAGGTCGATCGGCTCGTGGCGCGACTCGACCGGCTCGCGCCCGGTGAACGCGCGGGCAAGGGCCCGCAGCCGCTCGAGGCCCTCCGGCTCCGCCCGCTCGACGCGCGAGAGCCACACCAGGCCCGCGCGGCGCAGCGCGTGGCGCGGTTCGCGGTTGGGCCCACGGGGCAAGAGATGACCGTTGCCGAACGGGTTCGAGGCGTCGAGCACCACCACGTCGAGGTCGCGCGCGAGGGCGCGGTGCTGGAAACCGACGTCGAGCAGGAGGACGTCGGCGCGCAGAGCTCCCCGGGCGAGCCGCGCCAGCTCCGCCCGCCTCGGGCCGCACAGCACCGCGACCCCCGGGAGGCGCCTGGCGACGAGCACCGCCTCGTCCCCGCCCTCCTCGGCGGAGAGGAGCACCCGCTCGCCGTCGGAGACCACCCGCGCGTCCTTGCGCGTGGCCCCGTAGCCTCGCGAGAGCACGGCCACGCGGCGGCCCCGGGCGTGCAGC
>JAEZXM010000422.1 GCA_023419875.1 Pseudomonadota bacterium
CCGCCACCCATCCTCGGGCCGGCGCGGCCGCCGGCGCCGGCACGTCGAACCGCGACCGGGCGCGGGGGAGCCGCTCCGGATCGCGGATGGCCTCGGGGTCGCCCCCCTGCGCGCCGACGATCTCGACGAGCTTCGCGAGCCCGCGCCCGTCGCCGATCGCCCGCTCCACCGCCGCCCGCGCCTCGGGGAGCCCGGGGGCGACGCCCGCGAGGAGCAGCATCTCCGCGGTGAGCTCGACGGTCACCGTCCGCAGATCGGCCGGGCCGCCGCCGCGGAGGAGCTCGACGACCTCCACGACCTCGAGCGCGTTTCCGACCGCGCGCCCCAGCGGCTCGTCCATCGAGGTGAGGAGCGCGGTCACCTGCTTCCCCATCGCCCGGCCGATGCCGGCGAGCGACGCCGCCAGCGCCCGGGCCTCCGGGAGCGACTTCATGAACGCCCCCGCGCCGACCTTCACGTCGAGCACCAGCCCGTCGATCCCCTCGGCGAGCTTCTTCGACATGATCGACGCGGAGATGAGCGGGATGGACTCGACCGTGGCGGTGACGTCGCGGAGGGCGTAGAGCCTGCGGTCCGCGGGCGCGAGGCGCGCGGTCTGCCCCACCAGGCAGACGCCCACGTCTCGGACGAGCTCCCGGAACCGCTCCACCGGCAGGTCCACGCGGAAGCCGGGGATCGCCTCGAGCTTGTCGAGCGTGCCGCCGGTGTGGCCCAGGCCGCGCCCGGAGATCATCGGCACCTTCACCCCGCAGGTCGCGGCGAGCGGGGCGAGGGCCAGCGAGACCTTGTCGCCGACCCCGCCGGTGGAGTGCTTGTCGATCTTCGCGCCGGGAACGTCCGAGAGGTCGAGGACGTCGCCCGAGCGGAGCATCGCCTCGGTGAGCGCCCGCGTCTCGCCCGGCTCCATCCCGCGGAAGAACACGGCCATGCAGAAGGCCGACATCTGGTAGTCGGGGATCTCTCCCCGGGTGAAGCCGTCCACCAGGAAGGCGATGTCCTCGGCGGACAGGGCGGCACCGTCCCGCTTGGCGTGGATGATCTCGTAGGGGGAGCGGGGCATGAGGCACACCGTTCGACGGCTCGCGTCCGACGGAGTCGGTCGGACCGAGCCGTTCCATCAGGCCAGCTGGCCGCCAGGCGCCGTCCTGCGGGACGTAGCACGTGCACCCGCGGCCTTCAAGCGCGGGGGCCGGCGGACGCCATCCGCCCAGCGCTGGGCGGGGCGCCGGGACGCCCCGCCCCTCCAATCACTCGCAGTACTGGCCGTCAGCGTGGCGGCACGCGTGCGCCTCGTGCGACACATCCAGATGGTAGATCGGGTCCGCAGCGGTCTCGTCGATGGAGAGTGTGGTGTGTCCCAGGTTCCCGCCAGGGTCGTTCGAGATGATGGACCGCTTGGCCTGCCCGCCGGAGATGGCCAGACGGGCCGAGGCGGTCGATGGCGGCGACCAGGTATCGCGCTGGACGGCACGCCGAACGGCCCCGTTCGAGACGAACCCGCAGGTGGTGGTCGGTACGCCGCTGACATATTCGGCCAGGTACGAGTAGGAGCTGGTGGAGGCCGGCGTTGCGGTGCACACGTCCTCGGTGCCTCCGGACGAGGTGTTCGAAGCCGTGGGGCGGAAGCCGCTCCAGGCCGCGCAACCCTCGCTGATGTTGGCCGCCGAGGCGGTCCGCTCGTCGGTCCAGGTCGGCGGAGAGCAGCTCGCGACCTGGCACACCCGCCCGTACTCGTAGAACCAGCCGGCGTCGAGCGAAGTCGCCCTGCAGTTGCTGTGACCGGCCACGCAGCCGGTCCGGGGGTCCACCGTGACCGAATCGCTCGCGTAGGTCACCGCCGCCCAGGTCACGTCCACCAGATTGCACGACTCCCCGGTGTTGCCGCCTCCGCAGGAGGCCTCGGTGAAGGCCGTGCTCGTGTCGGTGAACCGGAGGTCGTCGAAGTCTTGCGCCTGCTCCTGCGTCGCGAACTCCTTCGACCTGCCCGTGGCGCCGCCGTACGACCAGACGCTGTAGAGGCGGTCGCGGAAGGTCGGGGCGGTGAGCCCGGCCGTGCGCAGGTGGCCCGTTCCCACCTCCCTGTAGTCCGTGCACACCCCGCTGGCGTTGCAGGTCAGCGTCCCGCTGCTCGTCGTGGTGGTCCCATCGCAGGTGAAGCTCCAGGTGGTCGTTCCCTTGTAGGTGGGCGCCGCGGCCGGCGCACAGACCAGGCTCGTGTCGCCGCAGGTTCCGGCCGTGGTGTTGCTGAACGTGAACAGGCCGTCCTCGTAGACCAGCTGCTGCGTCTCCGTGCACGCCCCGAACTCGTCCACGGTGGAGGTCTCCACCCGCGTGCAGCCGCCCTGGATGCAGCCCATCACGTTGTCCGGGCTGCAGGCCGCGCCCTTCTGCAGCATCTGCTCGCGGTTGGCCGTCCCCAGGATGGTGCGCAGCGTCTTGCTGGCGGGGTCCACGGCGTTGGCCGTCATGTAGAAGAACGGGCTCCGCACCTGCCCCGAGACGTCGCCCGCCGAGCTCACCATCATCCGGTCGTCCGATCGGCGTTGCTGCTCGAAGGCGCGGGCCGCGAACCAGTTGGTCACCCGTCCGCTGGCATCCAGCTCGCCGGGCTCGTAAAAGCGTGCGACCCACAGATTCCCGCCGAGGTCACCCCAGTTGGCGGTGTCGAAGTACCCGTCCCGGTCGTACCCGCTGGCCCCTGCCCGGTCAGGCTTGCCGATGTCGACCATGGCCACCGAAGCCGCGACCGGGAACATGCTCACGGGCGACCCGGTGCTGCCGCGCATCGCCTTCACGTCGTCGTCGGTGAACCGCCAGATGGTCTGGCCCGACCAGATGTCGACCATGAAGACCGCCCGGCCCTTGACCAGCGCCGGATCGTACCCTCCGTTGAGCATGACCACCCAGCGCTCGTCGAACCCGCGCGGGGCGGTCGACTTGATCTTGACCGGCCCGATGGGCGGTGGACGTGGCGCGAAGTCCGCCCAGGACTCGGCCATCCAGCGGGCGTCGTCGCTGCAGGGCGGCGGGAAGCTCCAGAGGAACCTGGGCGGACTGACGGGATCGGTCACGTCGAGCGCGGTGAACTGGGTTCCGCCCGACCGTTCGGAGACGACGGCGATGGTGTGGAACTCGTTTGCCTGCTTGATCGAGTCGCGCCGGGCGGGGTCTCCGGTGGGCCCGCCGTCCACCCAGACGTCGCGGACCATGGTGGGACCGTCCACCATGTACTGGTGGGACTCGAGCAGCAGCTTCAGGCGGGGGAGGAGGTCGGGCGGAATGAAGGCCCAGAGCTCCCGCCCCGACCCCGAGGTATACGGAACCGAGCCGAACTCGTCGCGCTCCTCGGTCGTCCTCGCGGCCCCGGCCTCGAAGGCGTGGAGCATGCCGTCGTTCCCGCCGACCAGGACCACGCGCGGCCGATCGATGTGCGCGTCGCGCCATGCGGTGTAGGCGTCGACCCCACCGCTCGTCGCGAGCGGAGTGATGGGGCTCTCCACGGAGTTGATCCATTGGGGGCTGTAGATGGTGGCAGCGCACTGGGTCTCGACGCCGAGGTCGCAGACGTACGGGTCCACGGGCGGCCGCACGACGGCCGGGGTGGAGTGGAAGATGTCGCCGAGCTTCCAGGCGCGCTCCTCGCCGGTCGGGCAGGCCACCGAGCTGTTCACCGGGCTGCGGCACCCATCGGCGTCCAGATCGAACACGTCGTAGCCGCGGACGTAGTAGATGACCAGCTTGGCGCAGGTGTCGTAGTCCGCCTGGACCCAGTTCGACGCCGTGTGGCAGCCGCTCCCGGTGCAGGCGCCGCTCCCGCTGAGCAGGCCCTGGCAGAACGGCTGATCGAGGGCCATCGCCTTCTGGAGCGCGGCGAGATCGGTGGCGTCGGTGGTCCGGAACTCGGTGAGCCCGCTGCTGTTCCCGAGGTACGTGTAGATCTTGCGGATGGGCTTGCCGGACGGCGCGGGCTGGCCGGCCAGGCTGTCCGAAGCGCTCAGGTAGGCGGCGTCCACGGCGGACTTGGGCTGCACGGGATTGCTGAGGGGATCGATGCACGGGTTGGCGGTTCCGCTGAAGGCACCTTCCGGGTTGCAGAGCACCGAGCCGGCATCCCAGGGCAGCGAGGCCCCCTGCTCGAGGTTGCTGGCGAGGACGTAGGCGCCGTCGGTGCCGCGCTGGACGATCTCGCGGCAGTTCTGATCCACCAGGAAGACGCCGGTGCAGGCGTTGTAGCCGCTGGCGTCGGCGTCGCGATCGAAGTTGGGGCTGTGGGTGGTGATCCCGCACTCCACCACGCTCGTGTCGGCGTCGCGCAGCACCTTCGAGTTGCACCCCATGGCGAACTCGTCGAACAACATCGCCTGGAACAGGTGGCCCTCCCACGAGGGCGTTTGATTGGGCTTGAACCGGCCGAAGTACGTCTCGCTCGCCTGGTTGCGGTCGGTCTGGAGGGTGGCGGTATTGGCGGAGCTGAAGGAGGTGGCCCGGGTCACCACGTTGTTGACCGCGCGGGTGAGCGCGTCCTCGAGCTCGTCGGTGCTGTTCGTGTTGGCGAACCTGCCGCCGCCGAGGTTGGCGGTCGCCTGGAGCGTGGCCAGCGCCTGGGCATCGTCGATGCCGAAGCTGATGGTGTGGACGATCACGTTCTGGGTGCCGTCCATGTTGGTGGGGATCATGTCGTACTTGTTGAGGTAGAGCGCCACGAGCGGCAGGTAGCTCCTGCACCGGTCGGCGGTGGTGTTGCGGTGTCCGCCGCAGTTGATTGGCTGCGCGTACTCGGTCGGCCGCCAGCGCTGGAAGTCCCACCTCGTGCCAACCGGGTTGTCCACGTGATAGGAGGAGACGCTGGCCATGGGAAGGCCGCTCTCGTTGTTGGGCATACCGTCGGTGACGACGATCGCGCTCGACACCTGGCACGCCCAGCAGATCGACTTCTGGTTCGAGGAGGACGCCCAGGCGGCCCCCACCGCGCCGAGCGAGGACTGCCGGAAGTCCTGCCCGGCCCAGTAGGAGATCCCGTCCGGTCTTCCGGCCTTCACCCAGGTGGAGGTGAACCGGGTCTCGTGCGCACCCGCCGCGCCCGGTTCGGAGAAGTACTGGGCGATGTTGAACAGGGCTTCGGCGAGCGGCGTGGCTTCGACGAAGCGGATCCGGCTGTTCCCGGTCGCGTTGAGCGCGTTGATGATGGCCTGGCGGTCCTGCACGTAGCCCGCCAGGGTCGTGGTCGCACAATCCGGGCCGAGGGGCACGACCAGGGTCGCCCCGTCGCCCACCTGGAACCCGGACGTCGACCCCCCGTTGCTGACGTTGGTCGTGGAGCCGTTGGCGTTCGTGTTCCAGAAGGTGGACAGCCCGTACCGCACCTTGTCGCGGAGCTTGGGATCCACGGGGTTGATCCGGACCAACGCCTTGATGGCCTTTCGTGCCGAGACGAACTTCGGAGGGTTGGCGTTGAGCCATTTGCCGGAGACCACGAACCGCGAGTAGGTCGAGATATTGCGGGTCCCTCCGGACACGGACGAGACGTACCTGATCCTGTATTGATGGAAGCCCTTCGTGGCGAGGTCGTTGACGCACGTCGCGCCGGCGGTGATGACGTTCCCGTAGGCATCGAGGTCGGGATTGCTGCCGTCGTACTTGGTGCAGCCGTCGCCCGGCTCTGGCGTGGCGCTGGTCTCGTCCCAGTTCTCGATCTGGTACGCCCTGTTCTTCTGGAACAGGCACGAGTTGCCGGAGCAGGTCCCCGCCGGCGCGGGCGTCCAGGGCGGCACATCCTGCAGGTAGCCGGCCCCGTCGCTGTAACCCGGGTCGGCGTACGTCTCGACCGGCGCGATGCCGTGCATCCACGCCAGGGCGGTACCCGAGAAGTCGGACCGGCTGCGGACGGTCGGCCTGTAGCTGTTGCTGCTCGACGGATCGGACGGATTGGAGAGGCTCGGGACGGCGCACCTCCCGTTGTCCCAGCCCGAGGTACACTGCGCGAGCCACATCATCGACCCGGAGTTGTCGAGCAGGAACATGACGCTCGACGGCGCGCTCGGCCCGGAGGTCGCGGCGGCGTTGAAGAACTCCTCGTCGCCGTTCACCGGCTGTGACACACCGGCGGCGAGCGAGCGTGTGAGGCTGCTCGCGCGCATGTCGAAGCCGGAGGCGTCGGCGGTGCAGCAGTCTCCCGCGGTGTGGCGCAACGGGATTGCGACCAGGATGAGCAGGACGAGACCGAAGAGGAAGGAATGGCGGCGAGTCATGGGTTCCTCCGCTACAGACCGAACCGGAAGCCGACCTCCAGCTCCAGCTCCGTCCCGTTCGCGTGCACGCACCGCACCGCCGCTTTGTACGGCTGCTTGGTTATGGGAGTCCGGGCGATGACGTTGGTGATGTCCCTGGCCGCGACGACCGGGCCGACGGTGGTCGGCGGGAGCGCGCGGATCTGGCTGACCGCGACGTTCGTGTCGCCGTAGTGCCCCGCCGCCGTCCGGAGCCGAGCGCCGAGGTCGACCTCGAGGGGAGCGGTGAGGGTGGGGTCCTGGCCCAGGACGGAGAGCCGGCTGGCGAGAAGCTGCCGCGCCGCCTGCGTGCAGGCGACCAATGCCTGCTCCCGGGAGGCCGAGGTCGCACCGACCACCTCGCGGTAGCCGTAGCGGAGCATCCCCACCCCGAGCACGGACAGGACGATGAGCACGATCACGACGACGAGCAGCGCGCTGCCACGCGGAGCCTTCCTCATCCGGCTACCCTCCTCCGACGTTGAGGTATGTCCCGACGACGCCGTACATCGGGTAGAACGGCGATCGCGCGGCCATGTTCGGGGGGACCACGGTGGTCTCCACCTTCAGGCGCCTGTAGCCGGGGGCGCCGGTCATCTGACCTCGATTCCCCGCGGCCGGGATGACGTCCGAGGTGGTCGGGTCGGCCAGGTTCTGCAGCGGCGTCCGGACCACGATGCTGATGCGCACGGCGCGGATGTTGCCCGCCTGGTGATTGCGCTGGGGACCACCTACTTCCTGGAGCGAGTCGCCGTAGGCGGGGAACCCCGTCTCCGGCGTCAGCTCGATCCCTGCGGGCCCGTTCTCCAGCACGGTGCCCACGGTGGCTCCCACGAGCGGGTCGGCCGCGGCGTTGGGGAACAGGTACGAGAACTGGAGATCCTCCACGTCGGGAGCGATCACCTCCAGCACCGGTGCGTCGTCCGGTCCTCCGCGATCGAGCATCAGGAAGGGCCTTCCGTCGTACTGCCGCACGAAGTAGCGGTACCGATCGATCTTGAAAACCCGGGCGGCGCTCTCGAAGGCCGTGTCGCCCAGGGTGTAGGGAGGATCTTGGGTCATGTGCATCTGGAAACACGCGGACGCCAGGCTCTGGTTCTGGGTGGGAAAGTCGTACGTCGAGCTGGCGACGATCGGGACATCGACGGTGAGCGCGTCCGTCGCGGGCACCTCGGCGGCCACGCTGACGTAGGCCCACGTCATCGTCCCCGTGTAGCAGACGACCTGGAGGATCTGGCCCGCGACGAGCGGCGCCTTGAGCGGGCCGGCGATTCTGAGCGTGTCGCTGTCCGCATTGACCGGTGCCCGCAGCGGCTTGGCGAACAGCGGGTCGCGTGACAGGAAGACGATCTCATCCGATCCGTCGGTGCGGTCTCGGCAGGCCGGACCGGCCGCGCAGCGGAAGGACGCGGCCTTGAAGTAGGTCCCATCCGGGCCCGCCTTCATGCGGACCTTCTCCTCGGGAACGGGACCGAAGTCGAAGGCCAGGGCAGGGTCCACGCCATACCCGACGGCGCGCAGATCCGCCGACATCCGGCCCAGCGCGACCCGCGCCAGCTCCTGCAGCGTGCGGTCGTCCGTGCCGTGCCGGAAGGCGCGCTGCTGGCCCACCATCATCGCCATCGCGGAGGCGATCACGATGGCGCTGACACCCAGCGAGATGATCAGCTCGACGAGGGTGAAGCCGCGGGAGTCCGTGCGAGAGGGAGTCATCAGTTCACCGGGCTCGGCTTGAAGCCGACGAGGACCACACGCCGCCAGGCGCCGGCGTGCGGCCAGCGCACGATCACCGCCACGCGGACGCCGTCCGGGATCCCGTTCCCGTTGGCGTCGTCGTACCTCACGTTCCAGTACCGCTCGAAGACCCCCTCCAGCTCGGCCGTTGGGATCCCCTGGTACCCCGTCGCCAGATCGGCCTCGGAGTGGTCGGCCACAGGGCTCGCCTCGCGCTCGTACGCCGCCTCGTCGTCCGTGATGTCGACGCCCGCCTTGGCGCCCGCCACCAGCCGGGGGTCGGCATAGGGCCAGAGCTGGATCTGGTTCATCAGGTCCTGCGCGATGCCGACGGCCCGGGTCATGCGGCGCGCGTCGGCGTTGACCCGTGTGCCCGCGGTGAGGAGCCCCATCACGCCCGCGATCCCGACGGCCAGCAGCCCCATCGCCACCATGACCTCGATGAGAGTGAAGCCGCGCGCGCTGTGATCCCGTTCCATGGATCGCCCTCGGCTCAGTAGTGCTGCTGGACCTGCACCACGCCCGTGCTGGAGAGGATGATGAAGGTGTTCCGCTGCCCGAGATCCGGATTGGTCAGCGTGAAGCTGGCCCCGTTGCCCGACGGCCGCTTGACCGCGTTCGTGTCGTAGAAGGTGGCCGCCCCGCGCGCATCGAACCGGATCGCGCCGCGCAGGTTCCGGGAGGCATCGGCGCTGCAGAACGAGCAGGGCACCAACACGTTGATGGTGTCGAGCGGCGCCGGCAGCGCCGATCCCATCCCCGTGGCGGGCCCGAACTCGATGTCCCCGGGGAGATCGAGGTGCTCCACCCTCCCGCCGTCCGGGTACCGGAGCACCTCGGGATCGTAGCCGTCGAAGTCGAGGGCGCCGCCTCCGGCCATGAAGGTGAAGGTCGGGTCCTCGAGGACCACCACCCGCGCCGGCTTCTGGTCCGCTCGCTCCGGGAACAGCATGACGATGGTGTCGTGGCCGCTGGCCAGCGCCGACTGGCGTGCCCCGTGGATCAGGCCCTGGAGGTCGGCGGTCACGCTCGCCAGCGTGGCGCGTGGCCGCTGCCGGGAGATGTTGATGGCGATCAGCGAGGCGAGGAGGCCGAACACCGCCACGACGATCATCATCTCGATGAGCGTGAAGCCGTGCGCCGGGTTGCGGGTCGAGCTCACGTGATCCTCCCGCGTTCTTCCCCATGCAATTCCAGGCGCTCCGGAGGGCGCCGCCTCGGGGACGGCGAAGCGCCGGACTTCCAGGAGGTTTCCTGCGTGTGCGACGATCACGGCACCGCGCGCCTGCGCAGCGCCGTGCGTGGTGTGCAAGATCGTGCGGGGCCGCGGCGGTGTGGCCCGAGCTCCTACCAGATGATCGACTCCACGAGGTCGTCGATCAGATCGCCCAGCTTGTCGATGCCGTGCGACTTCGAGAGGTAGCCGTCCGCGCCCGCCTGCTCGGCGATGGGCGCGAGCTCCTCGTCGGGCCGCGAGCTGAAGAGGATGATCGGGATCTTCTCGGTGTGAAAGTCCTGCTTCAGCACCCGCACGATGTCCTTGCCCGAGATGTCCGGCATCATGAGATCGGTGAGGATGACCTCGGGCTGGAACTGCTCGAGGAGGGCCTGGAACTCGAGGAGGTTCGAGGCCACCGCCACCGCGTGCCCCCGGTCCTCGAGCACGGCCTTCTCCATCTCGAGCGTGATGGGCGAGTCGTCGAGCAGGAGGATGCGCCGTTTTTCGGCCATGGATGGCTCCTAGAGCGCCGCCAGCGCGTACTCCGCGGCGCGGGCGAACGCGCTCCCGTCCTCCGGGATGTCGGGATAGTAGCCCAGGAACACCTGGCGTTTCCCCTCGGGGCGCCGGCGATAGGCTTCGAGCGCGTTCCGGTAGGAGAGCCGCGCGCGGGGGAGATCCTTTTGCGCCTCGCGGCTGCGCCCCAGGTAGTAGTGGGCGAGCGCGAGGTCGGGATCCAGGAACAGCGCGCGGGAGAGCTCCTGGGCCGCCTCCTCCGCCTGGCCGCTCGAGAGCAGGTGGATCCCGAAGAAGAGGTGCGCCTCGGCGCTGAGCGGCTCGAGCGCGAGGGCCGCGAGATAGCAGCGGTGCGCGGCGTCGTTCTGGCGGAGGACGCCGTAGAGGTTGGCGAGCGTGAGCCGGACGGCCAGGCTCTCCCCGCCGCGCTCCAGCATCCGCTCGAGCAGCTCGCGCGCGGCGCCGAACCGGCCGTCGGAGAAGAGCGCCACGGCGGCGTCGAGGTACTCCTGCGGCGCGAGCGGCGGCTCCGCGCCGGCGGCCGGCGCGTACGCCTCCCCGGGGAGCGGGACCGGCGTGTGGCTCGGCGGCGGCGGCGCGAGCTTCAAATGCTTCACCGGCGGTGGCGCCGAGGGCATCGGCACGAGGTGCGGGCGCGTGGTCTTGGTCGGCCCGGAGCGGACGGCGGTCTCCGGACGCCGGTAGACGAAGGCGCCGGCGATCTCGGTGAGCTCGAACCCCTCGAACAGCCGGAAGAGCGACTCGGAGTAGCCGAGGAACAGGTAGCCGCCGGGGGCGAGCGCGGAGTGGAACTGGCTCAGCACCTGCTGGGTGGTGGCGGTGTCGAAGTAGATGATGACGTTCCGGCAGAAGATCACGTCCCAGCCGCCCGCCTCGCTCGCCCGCGGGAAGATGCCGGAGACGAGGTTGTGGGGGCGGATGGCGGTGATGAGCCGGCGGAGAGAGGCCCGGACCACGTAGCGATCGCCCTCCGCGTCGAAGTAGCGCGACCGGAACGGCTCTCGCACCTCGCGGACCCGGCGCCCCTCGTACGAGCCGCGGGCGGCGAAGGCGACCGCCTCGGGGTTCACGTCGGTGGCGAGGATCTCGACCTCGTCCGGACCCGCCCCCGCCTCGGCCGCGGTCATCGCGATCGAGTAGGGCTCCTCGCCGGTGGCGCAGCCGGCCGACCAGATCGCCAGGCGGCGGCCCCCGGCGCGCGCGCGCGTGACGAGCCCGGGCAGGATCGCCTGCAGCGCCCCGAACTGCCGCTCGTCGCGGAAGAAGCTCGTCTTGCCCACCGTGACGAGCGGGAGCAGGCGGCGCAGCTCCTCGTCCCCGGAGTCCGACTGGAGGACCTTCAGATAGGCGGCCGAGCCCACGGCGGGCGGCTCGGGATCCTCGAGCCGGGCGGCCATGGCGATCCGGAGCGCGTTGTGGCCGTCCGGACGGATGTGGAGCCCGACGCGCTCCTTCAGGATCGCCGCCAGCTCCGCCACCTGCTCCTGGGAGATGACGTTCACGGGACGAGCTCCTGGAGGACGCGGGGGATGTCGTCGAGCGGCAGCACCCGCTCGGCGGCGCCGAGCTCGATGGCGGCGCGGGGCATGCCGAACACCGCGCTCGTCGCCTCGTCCTGCACGAGGGTGGTGCCGCCCTCGTCGCGGATCACCTTGAGCCCCTCCGCCCCGTCCCGACCCATGCCGGTGAGCAGGACGCCGCAGGCGCGGGCCTGGTAGTGGCGCGCGGCCGAGACGAAGAGCGGCGTGACCGAGGGCCGGAAGGTATCCACCGCGGCGCCGTCCCAGAGCCGGACCCGGCCGGGCTCGACCAGGAGGTGGCGGCCGCTCGGGGCGAGCACCACGCGCCCCGGCCGCAGCGGCTCCCCGTCCAGCGCCTCGGCCACCCGGAGCGCGCACTCCTGGTCGAGCCAGCTGGCGAGACCGCCGGTGAAGCCGTCGGCGATGTGCTGCACCACGGCCACCGGCACGGGGAAGGTCGCCGGGAGCCTGCGGAGGATCGCGGAGAGCGCGCGCGGCCCGCCCAGCGAGGCGCCGATCACCACCAGCTCGGGCCGCTCCGCCCGCTTCGGCGGCGCGGGCCGCTTCTCGCGCAGGCCGCGGGGGTGGCGGATCACCTTCACGCCCGCGAGGAGGCGCAGGCGCGAGCGGAGGAGGTGGCCGTACTCCTCCAGGTCTGCCTCGCCGCGCGGCTTCTCGAGGATGTCGAGCGCCCCGAGGGAGAGCGCCCGGAAGCCCGCCGCCTGCGAGGGGTTCGCGGTGAGCACGAGGATCGGCGTCGGCGTCTCGGCCATGATGCGCGCGATGCCGGCGTACCCGTCGGCCTCGGGCATCTCCAGGTCCATGGTGATGACGTCCGGCCGCTCCTTGCGCACGAGGCGCGCCGCCTCCTCGCCGTCTCGCGCCAGGCCGGCCAGCTCCAGGGCGCCGTCCTCCTCGACCACCCGGGCGAGCAGCTCGCGGAAGAGCTCCGAGTCGTCCGCCACCAGCACGCGGACCGGCCGGTCGGCGCTCATGCCCCGACCCCGCACAGCCGGTCCATCGTCGCGGCCAGGCTCTCCGCGTCCAGCTCGCCCTTCACGAGGTACGCGTCGGCGCCGGCGTCCACGCCGCGGCGGCGCTCCTCGGGGGCGGAGAGGGAGGAGAGGATCAGGATGGGGAGCTTCACGAACCGCGGCGTCGCCTTGATGCGGCGGGTGAGGTCGATGCCGTCGAGCACCGGCATCTGCACGTCGGTGACGAGCAGGTGGAACTGACCGCCCTGGAGCTTCTGCCAGCCCTCCTCGCCGTCCACCGCCTCCTCCACGTCGTGGCCGAGCGAGCGGAGCAGGGCCGCCTCCGCCTCGCGGGCGATGGCGCTGTCGTCCACGAGCAGGATCTTGAGCCGCCGGCGGTCGCGCCCGCGGGAGAGCGCCGGCGAGGCCACCCGGCGGGCGGCGGCGACGAGGTCGGGGGTGGAGAGGAGCAGGGCCACCCGGCCGTCCTCCAGGGCCGCGGCCCCGGTGACGAACCGCATCCCCTTGAGGAACGCGCCCGGCGCCTTCACCGCCACCTCGCGCTCCCCCTGCAGCCCGTCCACGACCACGGCCGCGCCCTCGGCACCGTGCCAGACGTAGGCCACCAGCGGCCGCTTCGAGCGCGGCCCGCCGTTGAGCGAGAGGAGCGGCCCGAGCGCCACCACCGGCAGGAGCCGGTTCCGGTAGCGCACCGCGCGGATGCCGGCCACCTCGGTGATGTCCTTCGCCTCGAGCCGGCCCACGCTGTCCACGTCGGTGGCGGGCAGGCCGTAGACGTCCTCGTCGATCCGGACGAGGAGGACCTTCATGAGGGAGAGCGACTGCGGCATGCGCAGCGTGAACCGCGTGCCCTTGCCGGGCTCCGACTCCACCTGCACCGAGCCGCCGAGCGTGGTCATCTTCTTGCGGACCACGTCGAGGCCCACCCCGCGGCCGCTCGTCTCCCCCGCCTCCGAACGCGTCGTGAAGCCGGGGACGAAGATGAGGTCGAGCGCGGCGCGGGCGGAGAGGCCGGCGGCCTGCGCGTCGGCGATCATCCCCTTGCGCAGCGCGGCCTCCCGGATCGCGGCCGGGTCGATGCCGCGGCCGTCGTCCTCCACCGTGACCGCGAGGAGATCGCCGTCGGTGCGGGCGGTGATCACGATCTTCCCGGCCCGGGGCTTGCCCGCCTCGAGCCGGGCCTCCGGCGCCTCGATCCCGTGGTCGACCGAGTTCCGCACCAGGTGCACGAGCGGGTCGTTGAGCGAGAGCAGGATCGCCTTGTCGACGCCGGTCTCCGCCCCCTTCACCACGCACTCCACCTCCTTGCCCTGCTCGCGGGCCATGTCGCGGGCGGCGCGGGGGAAGGCGGCGAGGATGCCGGAGAGCGGGATGAGGCGGGCGGCGCCGATCCGCTCCGCGAGCTGTCCGAACTGGGCGTGTGCGGTGGATGCGGCCTCGCTCTGCTGCCGGGCGAAGCGGAAGGTGTCGGAGCGCAGGAGGTGGACGTCGCCCTCGATCAGCTCCACGAGGCGCGTGTTCCGGGCGTCGCGGACCCGCTCCGCGAGGACGATGATCCGGTCGGAGAGCCGCGCCCACCGGGCGAAGAGGCCGTTCAGCTCCTTCGAGCGCCGGATGGACCGCGCCCCCTCGACCAGCATGTCGCCCGCGAGGGCGGCGATCTCGTCGAGGCGATCGACGTCCACGCGGATGGACGAGGTCTGCTTGTCGCCGCGGACCTCGACGCGGTCCTCGGCACGCCGCAGCGGGTGCTCCGGCTTCGCGGGCGGCTCCGGCGCGGCCTTCGCCTCCGGTCCCTTCTGCTCCTTCTGCTCCGTCTGCTCCTTCTCTTCCTTCTGTCCCTTCCGTTCCTTGGCCCTCGGCTCCTTCTCCTTCTTCTCCTTCGCCTGGGGCTCCTGGGCCGCCGCCGCGCCGTCCACGCCGATGAGGCTCCGGAGCCGCTCGGCCGTCTTCTTCGCCACGTCCCCGCCGTCCGGGGGCGCCTCGAGCAGCGGGACGATCGCGTCGCAGGCGGCGAGCAGCGCCTCCACCTGCGCCTGCGGCACCGTCTCGGGGGAGGCCTTGAGCAGGTCCTCCGCCGCGTGCACCACGACGGAGATCCCCACGAAGCCCATCATCCGCGCCTCGCCCTTGAGCGTGTGGAGCTCGCGCGCGAGCTCCTGCCGCCCGTCGGCGTCGGCCGCGCCCCGCTCGAGCTCGAGCAGGACCCCGGAGATCTTCTCCACGCGGTCCGCGGTCGTCTCGCGGAACCGCGGGAGCAGCTTCTGGCGGATGTCCTCGGCGGG
The DNA here is from genome assembly GCA_023419875.1 of Pseudomonadota bacterium. Lineage (GTDB taxonomy): Bacteria > Myxococcota > Myxococcia > Myxococcales > Anaeromyxobacteraceae > Anaeromyxobacter. Next base: position 14,557 of record JAEZXM010000422.1, read on the forward strand.
CATGGGCGTCGACCACCCTCGGTGAAGCCCCCGCTACTCCACCTTGAACCGCTTCACGAGATCCGCGAGCCGCTCGGCGAGCTTGGTGAGCTCGGCCGCCGCGCCGGTCGCCTGCTTGGAGCCGGCCTGCGCCTGCCGCGTGACCTCCTCGATCTCCGACATGGACTGCACCACCTGCTCGGTGGCGGTCCGCTGCTGCTGGGTGGCGAGGTGGATGACGCGCGCGGCGTCGCTCGTCTCCTGGATGCCGGAGAGGATGCCCGTGACGCTGGTCATCGCGTGCCCGCCCAGCTTCTCGCCCTCGGCGGCGTTCTTCTTGTTGCCGTCCGACGCCTCCTTGGCGGCGTGGGTGGCCTCCCGGATCTCGGTGATGAGGTTCTTGATCTCCTTCGTCGACTCCATGACGTTCTCGGCCAGGCGCCGCATCTCGGCCGCGACGATGGAGAAGCCCCGGCCGGCCTCGCCGGCCTTCGCGCCCTCGAGGGCGGCGTTGAGGGCGAGCAGGTCGGAGCGGTCGGCGATCTCGTCGATCACCTCGACCACCGTGCCGATCCGCTCCACGCGCTTCGACAGCTTGGCGATGGCGTCGTCCACCTCGACCGCGTTCTGCTTCACGCTCTCCATCGAGGACATGAACGACTTGATCGCCCCCTCGCCCTGGCGCGCGCCGACCAGCGTCTGCTCGGCGATGGAGGCCACCATCTGCGCGTTCTCCGCGATCTGGTGGGAGGCGCCCTTCAGCTCCTCCATGGTGGCGGTGGTCTCGTGGATCGCCGAGGCCTGCGCGCTCGTGGAGGACTCGTTCTGCGTGGCCGCCGCCAGCACCTCGGCCGACGAGGTCGAGAGCTGGAGCGCCGCCTCGCGGATCTCGGTCACGAACTTCTTGAGCGTCTCCATCACCTGGCCGATGCCGGCGATGAGCGGCGTCAGCGCCGCGTCGGAGACGCCGAGGCGCAGGGTGCCCGAGAGGTCGCCCTGGATGACGAGCCGGATCATGGCCTCGATCGCCTCGTCCACGCCGGAGGTGACCACCTGGATCCGCTGGCGCGCCTCCCGCGTGTCGGAGAGGGCGCGGGAGGCGGCGGCGTTGGCCTGCTCGGCCACGCTGCGGAGCGCCGGGTCGGCGAAGCTCGTCACGTCGAGGCGGTCCTCGAGCTTCCCTTCGGAGAGCCCGTGGAGGAAGTGCACCAGGCGTCCGGCCTCCCCCTTGGGAGCGCGGCCCTTCGGCTGCTGTGCGGGGCTCTCTTCGTCGATGTCGAACGGATCGGCCATCTGGTCCTCTCTCGTCAGGTCGGCGCCGCGCCGGTGGAACCGTGGCGCGCCGCGTGCTCCGCAAGCAGCGTGGGAAGATCGATGAAGGGCATGGGCATCTCGTCCAGGACGACGAGCCCCGACAGCGCGCCCGAATGGATGCAGGCGGCGGCGAACGGCGGCAGCGGCTGGACGTCGGACTCGAGCACGCTCCGGAACCCGACCACCTGGTCGACCACCAGCGCCCGCTCCGCGCCGGGGGTGGCGACCACGATCCCGCGCTGGCGCGTGAACGGCGTGCCCAGCGCGGACTCGACCACCAGGTCCTCGGCCGCGAGATCGCGCACCGTCCCGATCCGGACCACGTCCCGCACCGCGGCGGCGAACACGTGCGTGCCGACCTGGAACAGGACGATCTCGGAGGCCGTGTCGCTCACGCCGACGCGCTCCCCGCGGGGTTGGCCCGCGCCCGTGCGGCCTCCACGAGGCGCGGCATGTCGAGGATGGCGACGGCACCGAGCCGATCCTGCGCGACGCCCGAGAGGAACTCCGCCACCCCGGCCGACTCCGCCGGCGGGTTCTCGAGCGCCCTGCGCGGCACTGTGATGAGCCCTTCCACCGACTCGCTCACCACCGCCACCTTCCACGGGCCGCAGTGCACGATGGCCGCGCGTGTGCTGGGGCGGAGGGGGATCGACCCCTGGCCGACGAGCTGCGCGATGTCGAGGACCGGCAACACCTCTCCACGGTGGGTGAACACACCCGTGAGGAAGGCCGGGGCCGCAGGCAGCCGCGTGAGCGGCCCGAGCCGCACCACCTCGGTGACGAGCGCCGCCTCGAACGCGTAGCGCGCACCCAGGAACCGGAGGCAGAAGAACCACGCCTCCTGGGCGCGGGGGCCCACGTCCATTCGCTGTCCGAAGCCGGCTTTGGGATCCCACATGCGCTCGCGGATTATCCGCCGGGCTGGGACGGAGGGGCAAGTCGGTGTACCTTGTTCCACGAGGAAGGGACGTCGATTGAAGGTCCTCATCTGCAGCGATAGCGAGATCCTCCTCCAGCTCACCGGCATGGCGCTCGAGTCGGCCGGCCACCAGGTGGTCCTGGAGCGGAATGCGCACGCCCTCGTACCCGAGGCCCCGGGCGCGGCGGCGCTCCTCGTGGACGCGGGCCAGGGCCGCCCGGCCGCCGCCCTGCTCCGCGATCGCGGCTTCGCGGGCCGGGTGCTGCTCGTCGGCGAGAGCAAACCCGAGGAGCTCGCCCGCGCCGCCCAGGAGCTGCAGCTCGACGGGTTCGTCGCCAATCCGTGGGAGCCGGACTTCCCCAAGCGCTTCGCCGCCGCGGTCGAGTCCGGGCGCAAGGTGCTCATCGTGGACGACTCGGAGATCGTCGCCCGGCTCCTCCAGGAGGAGCTCGAGGCGAAGGGGTTCGAGATCCAGTACGCGCCGGACGTGGAGAAGGCCACGTCGATCATCCTGAAACGCGCCACACGCCCCGACCTCATCCTCCTCGACATCAACATGCCGAAGGTGGACGGGGCGCAGTTCTGCCGCTTCGTGAAGAAGAACGCGATGTTCCGGTCGATCAAGGTCCTCTTCTGCTCCGGCGAGGACAAGGCGCGCATGGAGAAGCTCGTCGCCGAGTGCGGCGCGGACGGCTACCTCTCCAAGGGCGAGCTGCTCGGGCAGTGGATCGTGGACAACGCCGGCTGATCCTCACTCCCCCTCCCAGCACTCCCAGTTCCCCGGCTCGTCGGGCCCGTCCGGATCGCGGCGCAGGGCGACGGCGCACACCGGACCACCGGCCGCACCCGCGGTGGAGAGGATCGTCCCCTGCGGATCCCGGAGCTGGAGGGCGGGCAATCGATCGTTTGCCAGCCCGCCGAGGAGCGCGGTCGTCCCGCAGGTGAGGACGACGGTCCCGGCCGGCAGCAGGTACCGGCCGTCGTACGCCCCGCCCGCCACGAGCGCGAGCCCTCCGGGTGCGACGACGCCTTCACCGAGCGCACAGCCCGTGACACCGCCGGCTGCGGTCCGCTTCTCCAGCCGGTGGCCGAAGAGGTCCAGGCTCCCCGCCCCGCGGTTCCAGAGGACCACGTACTCGCCTCCGGCCTCCGGGGTCTCGGCGTCGATCCCCAGCTCCGCGATGACCGCGCGCGCCGGTGGTCCGGGAACGGGGCCCGTCTCGAACCGCGCCACGGTCGGCTTGCTCCGCCCCTCCGCGTCCAGCACCGCGCGCCCGTCCGCCGCCCGCACGCCCGATCCGATCACGACCGCGTACGGCACGAGCGGGTGCAGCGGCGCGGAGAGGTGCAGCACCGCCCTCCGCCCTCCGTCCGCGAGGGCGACCCAGCCCGGGGCCGCGCCGGCGAGCTCCGCCGCGCCCTCCTCCGACTCGACCGCGGCGACGGCGGCCCGCTCCGACGCAGCCGGCACGAGGACCAGCAGCCGGCCGTCGGCGAGCCCCGCCGGCGAGACCGGCGCCGAGAAGACGACCGTCACCTCCGCCAGCGAGGCCGGGACCGCGCCGCCCTCGGGCACCACCTCCACGACCCTCGGGGCCGGGTCCGGGACGGCCGGCATCCCGCAGGCCGCCGCCGCGAGGAGCAGGAGGAGCCGGGCGATCCCGCGCCGCCGCGCGTCCCCCGCCCTCACGGCCCCGGCTCCGTGAGCGCCCGGCCGGTGAGCGCGTCGATCTCCGCCGCGAGGCGCGCGATCTCGAGCTCCGTGTGCGCCCGGGCGACCGGATCGACGGGCGGTGAAAGGAGGAGCGCCACCCGGAGGCGCCGCCGCTCGAAGAAGAGCTTCGTCACCTTCTCCACCGCCTCCGCCCGACGCTTCGCGTGAGCCTCGGCGCGCGCCGCCGCCGCGAGCTCGTCCGACCCGGCGACGAGCGAGGGCAGGTCCCAGCTCGCGCGCACGCTGACGGCGTCGGACGGCGCGAAGCGGAGGTAGTCCACCTCGCCGCTCGCCTGGAGCCCGACGACCCGGTTCGCCGATCGATCGTGCCGGTACTCGGCGCTGAGCTTCGGGAGGAGCGCAGACCAGCGGGCGCGGGCGGGGAGGCCGTCCGCGCCGCCCTCGCGATCGACGACCCGGGCGGCGGCGCGCTGGAGCGACTCGACGTCCGGCTCGCGCGAGGCGAGGAGCGAGAGCGCCCGGACGACCTGCGCC
>JAEZXM010000458.1 GCA_023419875.1 Pseudomonadota bacterium
CTGCAGATCCGCTCGTGGTGAGCTTGTCGAACCACGAGCGGTGACGGGCTGGGAAGGCTCGGGCGACGCTCACCCCAGCAGCCGCATCAGCTCGGCGCGCAGCACCTCGCGCCCCGCCTCGGGCGCGTGGGCGAGCGCGCGCTCGATGGCGCTCGCGGCCTTGCGGCGGAAGCCCTTCTCCTCGTACAGCGCGGAGAGCGCCTTGAGGGCGGCGAGGTGGCCGGGCCTGAGCTCGGCCGCGCGCTCGAGGGCGGTCATCGCGGCGAACGCGTCGCCGCGAGACTGGAGGGTCTTGCCGAGCAGGAAGTGCGCCTCGGCGGCGTACGGATCGGCACGGACCGCCTCGCCGAGGACCCCGATCGCGCCGGCCACGTCGCCGCCGGCCAGCGACTCGCGGGCCCGCTGCACGAGGGGCTCGGCGGGCGTGGGCTCGGAGGTGGGGCGGCTCTCGCTGATCTGCCGCGCCGCCTGCACCCGGCGGAAGAGGTCGTCGAGGCGGAACGGCTTCTCGACGTAGTCCTCGGCCCCGTAGGTCTCGCGCGCGTCGTGGGCGAACCGCCAGCCGCGGTAGACCGCGGTCATCATCACCACCGGGATGAGCCGGGTGCGCGACGAGCTCTTGAGGCGCCGGCAGGCCTCGAACCCGTGCACCTTGGGGAGCATGGCGTCGAGCAGGATGACGTCGGGCACGAGCTGGTCGGCCTTCGCCAGCGCCTGCTCGCCGTCGGCGGCGGTCTCGACCGCGTAGCCCTTGGCCTCGAGGGTCCGCTGCACGAGCTGACGGATCTCGGCCTCGTCGTCCACCACCAGCGCCAGCGGCCGCCCGTCGGAGCGGGGCGGGAGGGGCTCCGGGTAGGCGACCTCGATCGGCACCCCCTCCTCCTCGACCGCGGCGACGTCGGCGTCGTCCACGATCTCGATCCCCTCGTCGTCGCCGAGCTCGGGGAACACGAGCTCGAGGTGCGGCGCCGGCGGTCCGTTCGCCCCGCGCCACACCGCCTCGCCGCGATCGAGCCCGTCGTAGGCGTCGCCGATGGCGCGCTCGAGCGAGTGCTTCACCGCCGCGTAGGGCGAGACCTCGAGGCCGGTGACGAAGCGGACCTCGGAGACCACGCGCTCGTCGAGCGGCTGGTGCATGGCGAGGTGGAGCCGCCCGCCCTCGAGCGAGAGCGGGAGGATGACGTCGGTCTCCGCCACCTGCCGCGGCACGAGCGCCATCGCCTCGAGCGAGAGCGTGGAGCGGGAGAGATCCAGCCCCGGCATGTGGTGCCGCTCGGAGAGGGCCCGCGCGAGCGGACCCTCGTCGGCGCCGGCGATGAGCAGGGCGGAGAGGATCGGGATGCCGCGCGCCTGGGCGTCGCGGGCTGCACGATCCACCTGCGCCTGCGTGGCCGCGCCACGCTTCACGAGGAGATCACCGATCCGGAGCGCCAAGGCGTACCCCTCCGATCGCTGGATTCTAGCGCCGGGCGCGAGGCGGCGGGGTCCCGCGTACGCGGGGGTGCTATCCGACGGTGTCGGCGTAGGTCATGACGAGGTACATGATCGTCTCGCGTTCCGCGCGGTTACGGTACACGTGCGGTACGTCCGCCTCGAAGACGATCGCGTCGCCCTTGCCGAGCTGCTCCTTGCGCCCGGAGACCTCGATCTCCACCGCGCCCTCCGCCACCACCAGGTTCTCGACCGTGCCGGGGTTGTGCGGGTCGGCCCGCTCCGCCCCGCCCGGCGCGAGCCGCAGCTCGTAGAACTCGACCCGGCGCGGCTCGTCGTAGGGGAAGAGCGCCCGCGACGAGAAGGAGCCGTCGTGGCTGGTGAGGAGCTTCGCGCTCTCGCCCCGGAGCACCTGGATCCCGCCCCCGCCGCGCGCGCTGATGAGCGCGGAGAATGGGACCCCGAGGGCGGAGGAGATCTTCCAGAGGACGTTGATGGTCGGCGCGCTCTGCCCGAGCTCCACCTGCCCGAGCATGGCCCGGGAGACGCCGGAGATGCGGGAGAGCTTCTCGAGCGACAGCTCCCGCTGGCCGCGCAGCCGGCGGAGGTTCGCGCCGACGACCGGGGTGAGGTCCTTGCCCAGGGGCGCGGCCTCGGGCGACTCGGGGATCCGGGGTTCGGGCACGGCGGCCGGGCGACGGCCGCGACCGCTCTTCGACTCGCGGGCGCTCTTCATGGCTTCACACTTTTCCGTTATGACAGACGGGTTGTCAACGAATGCCCTCGAACCCCGGCGCGGCCCCTGGCGCCTCACCCTGGTCACCAATCCGGACGACTGCACCCTCGCCTGCGACATGTGCCCGTGCGGCGTCTCGCGGCGCCGTCCGCCAAGGCGGATGGAGCCGGCGCTCGCCCTGGCGGTGCTCACCGAGCGCCGCGGCACGGCGCTCCGGGAGGTGATCCCCTCCACGCTCGGCGAGCCGCTCCTCTGGGACGGGCTGGACGCGCTGCTCGAGGCGTGCGAGCGCAACCGACTGTCCGTGAACGTGACCACGAGCGGGACCTTTCCCGGCCGCGGACCCGAGGGCTGGGCCGAGGCGCTCCTCCCGGTCGCCTCGGACGTGAAGATCTCCTGGAACGGCGCCACCGCGCGGACCGCGGAGCGGGTGATGGCGGGGCTGTCGTTCGAGGCGGTGGTGGACGCGGTCCGGCGGTTCGTGCGGGCGAGGGATCGCTCTCCCTCCGCTCGTGGTGAGCCTGTCGAACCACGAGCGCGCCCGACCATCTCCTTCCAGGTCACCGCGCAAGAGGCGAACGTCGGCGAGCTGGCCGACATCGTCCGCCTCGCCGCGCGCCTCGGGGTGGATCGGGTGAAGCTGAACCAGCTCCAGCCGTGGTTCCCGCACCTCGCGGAGAGGTCGCTGCGAAGGAGCGCGGAGGCGATCGGGCGCTGGAACGCGGCCGCCCGCGCCGCGTGCGCCGCGGCCGAGGAGGTGCGTCTCCCCTCGGGCGCGCGGGTCGTCGTCCAGAACGCGGAGCCGCTCTCGCCGGATCCCGCCGCGCCCGCGCCGCGCGGCCCCTGCCCGTTCGCGGGACGCGAGGCGTGGATCCACTGGGACGGCCGGCTGGCGCCGTGCCCGCACCCGGCGGCGGCCGAGGGCGCGCTGGGCGACTTCGGATCGATCGCGGAGCGGCCGCTCGGAGAGCTGTGGGTCGCGCCCGCGTTCCGCACGTTCGTGGCGCGTGTGCCGGAGGACCCGACGTGCCGGACGTGCCGGTTCCGGCGCGCCGGGGGCGCTTGACCGGACAGCCCCTCGGGCGAGGAGGCGGTCAGCTCCGCGGGAGGTCGGGCCGGACGCCCACCTGGGCCGCGGTGTCGGCGGGCCTGACCCGTCGGGACGCGAGCGCGGGATACGCGATCCCGGCCAGCGCTGCGCCGGCGAGCGGGACCACCCAGAACACCCAGAGCTGCGCGAGCGCCGGTCCACCGACGAGCAGCGCCGGGCCCGTGCTGCGGGCCGGGTTCACCGAGGTGCCGGTCACCGGGATGCTGACGATGTGGATGAGGGTGAGCGCGAGGCCGATCGCGATCGGCGCGAAGCCCTGGGGCGCCTGCTTCTCGGTGGCCCCGAGGATGACGATCAGGAACATGAACGTCATCACGAGCTCGGTCACGACAGCGGCGAGCAGGGAGTAGCCGCCCGGCGACGAGGCGCCGTAGCCGTTCGCCCCGAGCCCCGCCGAGAGGTCGAAGCCCGCCTTCCCGCTCGCCACGAGCAGGAGCACGCCGGCGCCGAGGATGGCTCCGATCACCTGCGCCGCCACGTACGCGGCCAGCTCCGAGGTGGGGAAGCGCCGCGCCGCCCAGAGGCCGACCGTGACGGCGGGGTTGAAGTGGGCCCCGGAGAGCGGGCCCAGGGCGTAGGCGCCGGTCAGCACGGCGAGACCGAACGCGAACGCCACGCCGAGGAGCCCGACGCCCAGCTCGGGAAAGGCGGCCGCCAGCACCGCCGAACCGCAGCCGCACAGGACCAGCCAGAAGGTGCCGACGAGCTCGGCCACCGAGCGATGGAGGAGGGTCATGGCGGCCTTGTACCAGGGCGCCGGCATCATCTGTTGGTGAAATCGTGAGCCTTCCCCGAACGGACGCCCTAGTTCGGCCCGACCCGGATGGTATCCTCGAGCTCGTTGGGGTTCGCGCGCAATCCCTCCCCGCTCGGGAACTGCCGGGCGAGCTGCGCGCCGCAGATCGCCACCGCGTCCACGAACCCGCGCCCCGGATCGCCGTCGTGGAGTCCCGCCACCAGCGCCGTCACGGCGCGGCCCCACTCCGCGTCCCCGATCCTCTCGTGGATCCCCTTGTCGCCGAGGACCACCGCGCGCCGCTCGAACAGGGATGCGAACACCAGCACCCCGGTGCTCTCGGCGGTCCGGTGGAGGCCGTGCTCGGCGAACGCGCGGAGCGCCCGCGCGCGGACCGCGTCCTCCATCGCCTGCTCGCCGGCCAGGCGGCGCTCGAGCGGATCCCAGAACGAGAGGAGGGCACCCGCGGCGCCCGCGAGCGCCTGGACGAGGACCAGCTCCGAGAGGCCGAGCGAGGGCACGAACAGGAGCACGATCCCGGTGGCCAGCGCGGCGAGGAGCAGCCCGCCGCGCATCCGGACCTCCGGGTACGGATCCGACCGTTCGACCACCGCCGTCACGATCTCGCCCCGCGAGAGCGCCTCGGCCCTGCGGACCGCGTCCGCGATCCGCGCCCGGACCGCTTCACTGAAGGTCTTCTCGACGTTCATGTCGCTCCCGCCGTCACCAGCGCCCCGAGGCACCTCCGCCGGAGAACCCGCCGCCGCCGCCCGACCAGCCGCCCCCGCCCCCGCCACCGCCGAGCCCACCGA
>JAEZXM010000599.1 GCA_023419875.1 Pseudomonadota bacterium
GTGCAGGACTACTCGTACAAGGACGGACTCGACACGATGAACGCGCTCCTCGACCGCAAGCCCAGGGTGGACGGGGTCTTCTGCGCCTCCGGCGACACGACGGCGACCGGGATGCTCGAGGCCGCCCAGGCGCGAGGGCTAAGGATCCCCGAGGACCTCTCGATCGTCAGCTGCGACAACCTCCCCTGCGCGGCGATCTCCGCTCCGCCCCTCACCACGATCGAGCAGCCGCTCGAGGCGATCGCGCGCGAGGCGTACCGGCTCGCCGTGGAGGAGCAGGCGCAGCTCGTCGCGAAACCCCGGCGCGTGCTCCTCCCGCCCACGCTCATCCGGCGGCAGTCGGCGTAGGCGCCGCGTCCCGTGTCACCCCCGCTGCGCCAGCAGCAGGAACGACAGCGGCAGCTTCCCTGACCGCTCGAACGCCTCGAACCCGGACACCATGTCGAACGGGAGCTCCTGCAGCTGCCGCAGGACGAGGCCGCTCTCGACCATGGCGGTGAGGATCTCGCCGAGCGTGGGGTGGAACTCGCACGCGGTGGGGCCGTCGTACTCGGCGTTGCCGTAGTAGTCGAGCCCGCCGCGGTAGGTGACGGGCCCTCGGTCGAAGTACGATCGCCGCGGCGCGAGCGGGATCGCGGGATCGCCGCAGTCGAACATGAACGTGAGCGGGTGCTGGTCGTAGATCACCAGCCGGCCGCCGGGCGCGAGGAGCCGGGCCACGACCGCGAAGTAGCGGCGCAGGTCGGGGATCCACAGCAGCGCCCCCTCCGAGATGTAGATGAAGTCGAAGCGCCCGTCGTGCTCGTGGCCGATGTCCTCGACGGCGGTCTGCACGAAGGTGCAACGCCGGCCGGAGACCGCCGCGAGCTCGCGCGCCTGCGCGATGGCGGCGTCCGAGAGGTCGAACCCCACGCCCTCGGCGGCGCCGTACAGCATGAGCGACAGGAGCTCGCGCCCGTTGTTGCACTGGAGCTGCGCGATCCGGGCGCCCTGGAGGGGCAGGGTGGTGAGCAAGGCGCGGAGCGGGACGTCGCACGGGCCGCGCGCGAGGGTCGTGAACGTCGGATCGCGGAAGCCCTCGCGCAGCGCGTCGCCCCGGGCGCGCTGGTGGTGGGGCATGGCCGCGTTCCAGGCCTCGCGGTTCATGGCGATCGCCGACTTGGGATCCATGGGGCCTCCGCTCCGGGTGAGCGCGGCGGAGTCTACCGCGACTCGCCTCGAGGGCGCGACGCCGGTGCGTTGCGGCGCCAACACGTTTTCACTGCCCGAGCAGGACGGTCACGGCCCCCCGCGCCCTGGTTCTACCCCGTCACTTGCAGTCCGCTCTGGCGGACGAGGAGGTGGCGTGATGAACGTTGCACGGGAAGTGGAGGGCCGCGGGAGCGCTCTGCGGGGGGCTGTCGGCGTCGCACGGATCCTGCTCGTCGCGCTGGGCACCCTGGGGCCCGGGAGCCCGGCCCTCGCCTACGACGTGCGGAAGTGCGATCCGATCGCGAAGAACGACGTCAGCGTCGCGGCCGACTACCTGAACGAGCGGATCGACGAGATCGCCCAGCAGCTCACGCACATCAGCCAGGCGAACCGGGACGAGCTCGTCAAGAAATGGCCGCGGATCGCCATCGTGTGCCAGGACGAGGGGACCACCGGGAAGTCGCGCAAGTGCCTGAACAGCACGGGCCTCGGCGGGTTCGCGCACGGCGGCCCCGGGAACAAGGTCAACATCTGCTACTACAACGAGCTCGACCTCGGGGACACGCTCTGCGGCCTGGCCGCCACGATCGTGCACGAGTTCGGGCACTCGATCGGCGTGGCGAGCTTCGAGAACCACAACAGCCCCACGACGGACGTCAGGGCCAACGACCCGGTCTACGTGATGGGCACGAAGGCCCTGCAGTTCTGCCTCGCGGACACCGCGGTGTTCACCGACAAGCCGCTCATCGGGCGCAGCGACCTCGCCCTCGGGGACGCCTGCCGCGTCGACGATCAGTGTCGGTCGGGCCGCTGCCTCGGTGGGACCTGCCAGTGCGATCAGGACGGGGACTGCCCCACCGGCGAGGCGTGCTTCAAGCCGGCGATCGGCAGGAACTTCTGCTCCCGGACCGACCTCGCCCTGGGCGACTCCTGCGGGAGGGACGCCGAGTGCCGCTCCGACCACTGCGAGCAAGGGCGGTGCGTCTGCCGCCGCGACGGCGACTGCCCGGCCGGGCAGGTGTGCCGGACCCCGATCACCGGCGCCAACACCTGCGTCGCGGGCACGGACGGCACCCTGGCGATCGGCGCGACCTGCCAGCGCGACGCCCAGTGCAAGTCCACGCAGTGCGAGGGCGACCGGTGCGTGTGCCGGAGCGACAGCGACTGCCCGTCCGGGCAGAGCTGCTTCACCCCGGTCACCGGCGCGAACTTCTGCCAGAGCACCACGCTGGCCATGGGCGCGACCTGCAACCGCGACTCCCAGTGCCGCACCAACCGGTGCCAGAGCGGGACCTGCCGCTGCGCGAAGGACAGCGACTGCTCGGGCGACCAGAGGTGCAAGCGGCCACTCATCGGGGTCAATCACTGCGAGTAGGCGCCGGGCTCCGCGGCCCGCGCGGAGTGCGGACAGGGGACCGGCCCCGGCCCCGCAACCGACGCCGGTTGCGGGGCTTCTGCGCGGGCGGCGCCGGAGGCTGCGGTTTGCCCGGAGGTCCGCCGGCTTCGTGCTCCTTCACAATCCGGAAATCTCGGAGGGTCGTTCGACGGCATGAGCGGTCGTCTCGCGATGTTCAGCGCGTGCTCGGCGCGAGCTGGGGACGCTTGCGTTCGTCGCGTGTGAGGCAGAGCGTCGTCGCCGAGAGGGTCTCGCTGTCGGAACCCTGCGTAGCCGGCGCGCGGCAGCGGTCGGGAATCGACCCTTGGCAAGCGAACAGGGGAGCAGGAATTATGATCCTTCCCGCCGCTCATCACGAAGGAGGGGCTCGTGTTCCGTCTCAGGCAGCGAATGTCGGTTCTCGTCCTTGCTCCGTTGGTCGTTCTCGCCTGCGGGAAGGAGTCCGATCCCGCCCCGCCGCCACCGCTGCTCGAGATCTGCGGCCACCTGAACGCGGTTTCGCTCGAGATGCGGGTTCGAAGCTACCCCGACCTGAGCGATGTCGACGGCGCAGTCGTGCTCGTGGACGGGCACCTCGTCCTTGGTGTCCCCGGGGGAGTCTATCGGACCGGCGGGTGGGTCTCGAGCCTCAGCCCGGGCCAGACCGTGCCCATCGAGGTTCGAAGCGGTGATCTGGTGGTCACGGGGGCGGTCGTGATGCCAACGATCGTCCTGACCGCGCCCGATGGCGGCACGTACGCGATGAGCGACGACATCCTCAGCACGTGGTACGCGATGTACGCAGAGCGCTTCACGGTCACCGCGTCCTGGCAGAACCCCGACTCGAGCGACGGCTCCTACAGTCAAGACGTGATCGGCGGTTCCAGCGACGAACTCGCGATCCCGGCCGCCGCGCTGCCTGCCACTACGGGACAGGTCTCCGTCAAGGTGGCTGCCCGGTCGGACGCGCGCTTCGCGGGCGACTCAACACCCTGTCACGTGCCGTTCTACGCCACGACATGGTCGGAGGCCGGTGTCGCCAACAGACAATGACGCTGTTCTCTGAAGGACACGAAGAGTACGGGGATCCCTGCTCGGAGTGGTCTCGCGGTAGGAGCAGCGGATGCAGGCGCCGGGGGTTGCGCGCGCGAGGACATGGGCTTCGAGGCACGCAGACCATCGGCAGCGCACGCCGCGGCTTCGGCCCGCAGAGACAACTTCCTTCGAGTCACTTCCGAGGAACGGCGGTTCAGGGGTTGCTGAAAGCGTCCAGAGGCGGGAGCACGGCCACGTCGTAGGGGATCCGAAACGGCGACCCCACGAGCGGCTCCGCGCATGCCTCGTCGCGGCATATCGACAGCGTCATGACGCCGCTGTACCGGCCCACCACCTGTGCTTCGTAGAACTTCAGGGTGACGCCCCACACCGTGCCAACGATCATGGAGTCGATGTCCTCGACCAGATCGTCCAGGTCGTCGATCCAGAACCAGAAGTTGTTGTCCCTGAGTTCGTCGAGGTCGCCTGTGAAGCTGCCGTAGATCGTGATCGTGGGGAGGGTGTCGTTGACCCGAACCGAGGCGAAGATCTGCTGCCCCGGGTCGATGCTCACGCCCAGCTCCCCTTCGTCCCCGCCCCCGCCCCCGCCCCCGCAACCTACCAGCGCGAGCGCCAGGGTCGAGGCGAGGAACGTGGTCGAGATCGTGTGGTTGCTCATGGATCCCCAGTGTTCGGCGGACAAGACTTGCAAACTGCGAGGCGGGGCCGAAACCGGTCGTTCTGGAACGCAACGTGATTCAGACCCGCCAAGCCTCGCACGCGTGTCCCGGCCGGGCAAGGAGGAGCACACACCACCGCCAATGAGAACCAACGGGTTGCCCGCAGCGGCAGCTCCGCCTGGTGATCGAAGACGTAGATCGACGAGACGACCCCGGCCGCGCTGTGGCCGAGCAAGAAGAAGGGCGCACCGTGCTCGCGCTCGCGCGCCAGCCGGAGCAGGGCGTCCACGGTTCTTCGCGCACCACGCGCGGGATGTCGGTGCAAGGTGGGCTGCGTTCGCTGCCCTTGCCGGCCAACCCTGGCAGCGCCCCGCAGCCGCCCCCCACCCCGCGCGGTGCGTGGTCCTTGCCCGCCTGGCGCCTGGTCGGAGATCATGCTCCGGGCGTTGGGCGGAAGGAAGGTGTGGGCATGGCGGGACGGAACGGGGAGCCGAGCCTCTACGAGGAGTCGAAGGACACCTTCCACCGGGCGGCGGACCTCATCGGCATGGACCCGCGCGTGCGGATGGAGCTCGAGGAGCCCGACTTCGAGCACATCTTCCACGTGACCATCGAGACCGGCGACCGGCTGGTGCCGCTCCCGGCGGACGAGCGGGCGCGCTTCGCCGACCTCACCCCGTCCCCGCTCCCGTCGGCGCGTGCCCTCGAGCCCCTCGCCAACGGCGCCTTCGTCCTGCACCACGGCGCGCTCCTCTCCGCGGACCTCACCGTGCGCCAGGGCGTCGTTCACCTCGTCGGCAAGGGGCTCTACCGCCTCGAGGCCGGCGGCCCGCGCCAGCTCAAGGCCTACCGGGTCCAGCACAACGAGGCGCGCGGGCCGTACAAGGGCGGCATCCGCTACCACCCGGACGCCTCGCTCGACCTCTGCAAGTCGCTCGCGGCCGAGATGACCTGGAAGACGGCGATCGTCGAGGTGCCGTTCGGCGGCGCGCAGGGCGCGATCAAGCTCGACCCGTTCGCCTTCTCCCGCGACGAGATCGAACGCATCTCCCTGCGCTACGTCTACAAGCTCAAGAACATGATGGGCCCGTACCTCGACATCCCCGCCCCGGACGTCGGCACCAACGCCGAGATCATGGCGTACATGATGCGCCAGTACACGGACGGTGAGCGGGATCACCACGCCCTGCGCGGCGTGGTCACCGGCAAGGACGTGCGGATCGGCGGCTCGGAGGGCCGGACCAAGGCGGCCGGGCAGGGCGTCGTCTACTGCCTGGAGGAGTGGGCGCGCGAGCGCGGCTTCGACCTGCGCGGCGCCCGGGTGATCCTCCAGGGCTTCGGGAGCGTGGGCTCGGCCGCGGCCGACATCCTCGATGCGCTCGGGGCGCGGATCGTGGCGGTGCAGGACTCGACCGGCACGGTCTACCGCGAGACCGGCCTCGACATCCCCGCCCTGCTCGAGCACGCGCAGAGCAACCCCTCGAACCTGCGCCGCAGCGTGACGGGGTTCGCCGGGGGCACGGCCATCTCCCGGGACGACTTCTGGGGCCTCGAGGCGGAGCTCTGCATCCCGGCCGCGCTGGGGGAGGTGATCGACGCCCGCGTGGCGGAGCGGCTCCGGGTGAAGCTCGTGGCCGAGGCGGCCAACAATCCCACCACGCCCGAGGGTGACCGGGTCCTCCAGGCGCGCGGCATCGACCTCATCCCGGACGTGATCTGCAACGCCGGGGCGGTGACGGTCTCGTACTACGAGTGGCTCCAGAACCAGCGCCTCGAGCACTGGACCGAGGCCGAGGTGAACGCGCGGCTGGAGCAGGTCATCAAGAAGAACTACGCGCTCATCCGCGACGTGGCCGCGAACCGGGCCCGCCGCACGCCGCTCTACGACTCCCGGCCGTACTGCGTGGGGAAGCCGGTGGACGTGCGGACGGCGGCCAAGATCGTCGCCCTGAAGCGCATCGAGGTGCAGTACCTCATCGAGGGGTTCTCGCAGTAAGGCGTCCGCGAACGGCGGCCCGGGATCGCGCCCGGGACGGAGAGGACGAGGATGATCGACAAGGGGCAGGTCGGCGAGCTGGGCTACTCGGCCCCCGAGCCCGGGGAGCCCATCGACGTTTCCACCGGCCTCCCGGCCCTCGACGGGGTGCTCGGCGGTCTCCGCTCCGGCGACAACGTCGTCTGGCAGATGGAGTCGATCGAGGACTACGCGCCGCTGGTGAAGGCGTTCGTGCCCCCGGCGGTGGCCCAGGGGCGGCCGTTCGTCTACTTCCGCTTCGCACGGCACCCGCCGCTCGTCGTCGACCAGCCCGGCGTCCACGTCGAGCGGCTCTCGCCCGCGCTCGGCTTCGAGAGCTTCACCGCGGCCATCCAGCGCTCCGCCGACGCGGCGGGCCCGGGGGCCTGCTACGTCTTCGACTGCCTCTCCGATCTCGTCGTCGACTGGTACAGCGACCTCATGCTGGGCAACTTCTTCATGCTGACCTGCCCGCACCTGTACCGGCTGCGGACCATCGCCTACTTCGCGCTGCTCCGGCAGCCGCACTCGGCCCAGGCGATCCAGGCGGTGCGGAGCACCACCCAGCTCCTCGTGGACGTCTTCCGCCGGCAGCGGGTCCGCTACGTCCAGCCGCTCAAGGTGGACGGGCGCAGCTCGCCCACCATGTACCTGCCGCACGCCTGGGAGGGCGACGAGTTCCGCGCCCGCACCGAGAGCGCCGAGCTGGCCGACGTGGCCGAGCGGCCGCCGGCCGGCCTCGGCCAGATGGACGCCTGGGAGCGGAGGTTCGTGGAGGCGCGGGAGATCCGCGAGGCGTGCCGCGCCGGCGCCCGTCCCTGGCGCGACGAGCACGAGGCCTTCCAGGACCTCCTCCGCGGCCTCCTCACGCGCGACGAGCGGTTCACCGAGCTCTCCGAGCGCTACCTGGAGCTCGACGACCTGTTCGCCATCCGCCGGCGGATGATCGGCACCGGGCTCGTGGGCGGCAAGGCGGCCGGCATGCTGGTGTCGCGGGCGATCCTCGCCCGCGCGCACCCCCGGTGGACCCGGCTCCTCGAGCCGCACGACTCCTGGTTCGTGGGATCGGACGTCTTCTACACGTACCTCGTCCGGAACGGGATCTGGGAGGTGCGTCAGAGCCTCAACGCCGGCGCGCCCCTGTCCGAGATCGCCGAGAAGGCGCGGGAGCGGGTGCTCGCGGGCACGTTCCCGAGCTTCATCGTGCAGCAGCTCCTTCAAGTGCTGGAGCACTACGGGCAGTCGCCGATCATCGTCCGCTCCTCGAGCCTCCTCGAGGACGGCTTCGGCAACGCCTTCACCGGCAAGTACGAGAGCATCTTCCTCCCCAACAACGGCCCGCCCGAGGAGCGGCTCGAGGCGCTCCTCTCGGCGATCCGGACCGTCTACGCCAGCACGATGAGCGAGGAGGCGCTCCGCTACCGCGAGCGCCGGGGCCTCCTCGGCCGCGACGAGCAGATGGCGGTCCTCATCCAGCGGGTGTCCGGCGCGGTGCGCGGCTCGCTCTTCTTCCCGCAGGTGGCGGGGGTGGCCCTCTCGTACAACCCGTACGTCTGGAACCACCAGATCGACCCGCAGGCGGGCGTGGTGCGCCTCGTGTTCGGCCTCGGGACGCGCGCGGTGGAGCGGTCCGACGACGACTACACTCGCATCATCGCCCTCAACGCGCCCTCGCTCCGGCCGGAGACGAGCCTCGACGAGGTGACCGAGTACGCGCAGCAGCGCGTGGACGTGATCGATCTCGAGAGCCGGGAGCTCCGCGCGGTGCGGGTGGACGAGGTCATCCGGCGGAGCCCGGACCTCCCCATCAAGCTCTTCGCCACGCAGCGTCAGGGCGGCGGCTGGGTGCTCACCTTCGAGGAGCTGCTCTGGGCGACGCCGTTCGTCGAGCAGATCCGCTCGATCCTGGGCGAGCTGCGGTCCGCGTACCGGACGCCCGTGGACGTCGAGTTCACCGGCAACGTGGGACGGGACGGCGAGCTGCGGCTCAACGTGGTCCAGTGCAGGCCGCTGCAGATCCGGGAGGGCGGCGTGGCGGTCCCCGTTCCCGACCTGCCGCCCGGCGCGTTCCTGCTGGAGAGCCGCGGGCCGCTCGTCGGCCAGTCCACGCACACGCCGCTCGAACGCGTGGTGTACGTCGATCCGGACGCCTACGCGGCGCTCGGGACCCAGGACCGGTACGAGGTGGCGCGGGTGGTCGGCCGGGCCCACCGCAAGCTGGGCGCGCTCCGGATCCTCCTCCTCGGGCCCGGGCGCTGGGGCACCACCACGCCGTCCCTGGGCGTGCCGGTCTCGTTCCCCGAGATCCAGCGGGTCTCGGCGGTCTGCGAGGTGATGCGGCTCGGGAACACCATCCCCGACGTCTCGCTCGGCTCGCACTTCTTCAACGACCTCGTGGAGGAGAACATCCTCTACTTCGCGATCTTCCCCGGCACGGTCGGCTACGCGCTCGACGAGGGCCGGCTCCGCGCCGCGCCCAACCTGCTCCCGGAGCTCTGCCCCGACGACGCGGCGATGGCCGGCGTCGTCCGGGTGATCGACGTGGACGGCCGGACCGCGAAGGACGGGAAGACGCTCTGGCTCAACGCCAACTGCGTCGACCAGGAGGCGCGGGCGTGGTACGGGGCGCCGCCCGACGAGGAAGAGAGCTGAACGGCCGCCGCCGAGCTTCGCACCCATGCCTCGCCCCTCGGCACCCATCACCGTCCGACCGGACGCCGCCCGAAGCTTCCTCCTCCGCGCGCTGGGCCTCGAGGCGCCGCACCCGAGCGTCGGGGCGGCGCTGGCGCATCACGGCTTCGTCCAGCTCGATCCGATCAACGTCTGCGGGCGCATGCACGACCTCATCCTGCGCACCCGCGTCGCGGGGTACCAAGAGAACGACCTCCTCCGCCACCTGTACGGGCCCGGGCTCGACGCCGCCGCGCCGCTCCCCGCCGCGCAGCGCGTCGCGTTCGAGCACCACTCACCGGCGAGCAACGTCCTCGCGGCCTTCCCGCTCGACGCCTGGCCGTACCTCGCCCCCGAGATGGAGGCCCGCCGCCGCGCCCCGAGCAGCTGGGGCGGCCGCCTGACGCCCGCGGAGCGGCCCCTCGCGCGGCGGATCCTGGCCGAGCTCGCCGACCGCGGGCCGCTGCTCGCCGACGACATCGCGCACGAGGGCCGGACGGTGACCGCCTGGGGTTCCCGCGGGCGGACCGTGAAGCACGTGCTGCAGAAGCTCTTCTTCCACGGGAAGGTGCTGCTCGCCTCGCGCCGCGGTTTCCGCCGCGTGTACGATTTGCCCGAGCGCGTCCTGCCTCCACACGCCCTCGCGGCGCCGCGTCCCTCCCGGAAGGAGCTCGCCCGCTACCGCGCGCTGCTGCCGCTCCGGCAGCGCCGCCTCGCGCCGCTCCGCAAGGGGGAGCTGTCGCTCGTCGCCGATCTCGTCCAGGAGGTGCGGATCGACGGCGGGCCGTCGTGCTTCTGCCTGCGCGAGGACGTGCCGGCGCTGGCCGCCGCGGCGGAGGCGCCCGTACCCGGCGGCACGGTCCGCCTGCTCGCGCCCCTGGACCCGCTCCTCTACGATCGCCGGCTCACCGCCGCGCTCTGGCGCTTCGCGTACACCTGGGAGGTCTACACGCCGCCTGAGAAACGTGTGCGCGGCTACTACGCGCTTCCGGTGCTGGCCGCGGGACGGCTGGTCGGGCACGTCGAGCCCCGGGCCGATCGCGTACGCGGGCGGCTCCTCGTCGTGACGCGAAAGGTGGAGCGGGGCATCCGGGTCCTGCCCGCGGTCCGGGAGCTGGCCGGCTTCCTGGGCCTTCGCTGAGGGGGCGGCACGACCTACACGGCCGCGCTCTCGCCCTGACCCCGCACCAGATCCCCGGGCGAGCGCTCGCGGCGGGCGAGGAGCAGGAAGGGCATCGAGAGGAGCTCGACCCCGGCGCTCACGACGTACGAAGCGGGGTACCCCCAGACGTCCGCCACCCTCCCGAGCCCCGGCTGCGCGACGACGCCGCCCGCCGAGGCGAGGAGATTGTCGAACGACAGCACGGTGGCACGCTGTGCGGACGGGATGCAGCCATTGAGGAACGCCTGCCGCACGGGCTGGACCGAAGCCCAGGCGAGGGCCCAGACCGCCAGCATCGACAGCGACACCCAGAAGCTGTCGAAGGCGCCGATGGCGAGGAGGGCGGCGGCGGTGATCCCGCCGGCGAAGAGGAGCGCCGAGGTCCGGCGCGCGACGAGCCGCGAGATCGCCGGTACGAGATAGGCGCCGGCGATCTGCGCCGCCGCGAAGAGCGCCGCGGCGACGCCGGCGATGGCGTACGACTCGTGCCGTCCGCTCTGCTCGAGCAGGTACGGCTGCATGGCGTAGAAGGCGAAGATCGGGACGCCTCCGCTCACGAACCCCCCGAGCATCAGCCAGCGGACCGGGCGGATCCCGAAGCCGTGGTTCATCGAGGCGCGGAGCACCGTCCGCACGTCCGCGACCACCGAGGCCCCCCGGCGCGGCTGGAACCCGACGTCGCGCATGGAGACCAAGGCCACGACGAACGTGAGGAGGAGGGCGCCGGCGCGCACGGCGAAGGGCACGCCGAGGTTGGTGAGCTGGGCGATCACGCCGCCGGCGACGCTGCCGGTCAGCATCCCGGCGCCCTCGGCGATCTGGCCCTTCGCGAAGGCGGCGTCGAGCGAGCCGCGATAGCCCGTGGCGGCGAGGCCGTCCACGAGCCACGCCTCCGTCGCGCCGGAGAAGAAGGTGAACCCGAGCCCGAGGAGCACCGACGAGAGCGCCCAGCCCCAGAACGGACCCTCGATCGACCACATCCAGAGGTAGAGCAGGGTGGCGACGAACAGCGTGGCGGCGCCGAGCAGGTACGAGATCCGCCGGCCCATCGTGTCCGCCACGACACCCGTGGGCACCTCGAAGATCACCTGACCCAGGGTGAAGAAGGCGTTGGCGGCGAACGCTCCGGCGACCGACAGCCCCGCGTCGAGCAGGAAGAGGGTGTTGACGCCCCAGATGAGCGAGGACGCGAACGTGGAGAGCAACGTCAGGACGACGTAGGTGCGCAGGATGCGTGCGGAGGTGAGCTCCATGACCTCTCCTCGCGGCGACCTGCGCGCCGTCCCGGATCAGCCGTGCGCCTCCCACGCGCACGGCCGGAGGTCGAGGTACTCGAAGGTGCAGGAGAACCTCTCGCCCACCGGGCTGCACGCGTACGGTCCGGCGGCGAGCTCGGCGGGGCACTCCTGGAGGTGGGCGACGCGGAGCTGCTGCCACCGGGCGCCGTCGGCCGAGCACTCCACGAGGAAGTCGTCCCGCCGACGGCTGACGCGGTAGCTCATGGTCCGCAGCTCGGGGCCCACGTCCTGGGTGGCCCAGTCGGACCACCCGAGGTTCGTGACCACGGAGCCCAAC
>JAEZXM010000012.1 GCA_023419875.1 Pseudomonadota bacterium
TCGCGGAGGTCGGGGCCCACGTACCGGGAGAGGAAGAAGCTCCGCACGTCCAGGACGTCGAGGGCGGCGAGCAGGTTGCGGTGGAAGACGTCCTCGGGCAGCGGGTTCGGCTGGATCATCCGCTGGAGCACGCGCATCTCCACGTCCGTCCGCATCCTGTGCGCACGCTCGGCGGTGCTGGCCATCGATGCCAGCAGCACGTGGGCCGTCTCGAAGAGCGAGGCCAGGCGCTGGGCGTGGGCGGGGGGCGCCCCCTGGCGCGCCCGGGCGAGGAGAGCCCGGAGCACCCGGAACCAGGGGGCCGGCTCCGGGAGCAGCTCCAGTCCGCGGGAGAGGAGCCGCTCCAGGGCCAGGACGAAAGCGCGGGCGTCGCCCCCGCCGGACGGGGGCGGCAGCGCCGCCACGAGGTCGGCGGCCCAGCTCGGCAGACCCAGCCGATCCTTCAGCTCCGGGAAGTCGGCCTCGACGCCGGCCGCGAGAGACTCCGGCGAGGCTGCCCCCTCCGGTCCCGGGCCGGCCTCCTCGGCCTCCCAGCGAGAGACCAGCCCGCTCTCCAGCCCGGGGCACCCGCAGCTCTGGCGCACGACGAGCTGTGCCGGCAACGCCAGCTCCAGGGCCACCGTCTCGCCGCGGATCAGGGCCAGCACCCTCCGCACCGCCTCCGCGCCCATCTCGTACAGCGGTTGCCGCGCGGTGGTCAGCGGTGGGGCGGTGCTGGCTGCGTCGGCGATGTCATCGAAGCCGGTCACGGCCAGGTCGGTCGGGACGTCGAGGCCTCGCCTGCGGAGCTCCTCCATGGCGGTGACCGCCATGAGGTCGTTGGACGAGACCAGCGCGTCCATCGACACCTTCCGCTCGTCGAGCAGCGTGCGCACGGCGTGGATGCCGCTCGCCGCCCAGTGGTCCCCCGCGACCACGAGCGATGGATCGAACGGGAGGCCCACCCGCGCCAGCGCGTCCCGGTACGCCTGGTATCGAACCTGGGCCTCGGTGCTGCTGTCCGGACCGCGGACGAAGGCGATTCTTCTCCGATGGTGAACCGCCGCCAGGTGCTCCACCACGCGGGACGCGCCGGGCGCGTTGTCGACCGTGATGCTGGGAAAACCCTCCAGCCGCTCGGAGATGCTCACTGCAGGCACGCGGCCGAGCCGGCGAAGCAGGGCCGCGATCCCCGCCGGGCCGCACAGGAACCCGACCGCAGGTGACACCACCACCACTCCGTCGACGTTCCGCTCTCCCAGGAGGTCGAACGCGGAGATCTGGTGTGCCGGCTCCCCCAGCGCTCCGCCGAGCACCGCCACCAGATCGGCGTCGAGCTCCTCGGCCGCGCGGACCACCCCGCGCCAGATCGCGTCCTCGTAGCCGTCGAACAGCGAGTTCAGCAGGAACCCGATGACGGGACGCCGCTCGACGGACGCGCTCATCCGAGCACCGGTTCCCCCACGCGCGCGCACGGAACGAGGTCGTCGCCGCCTGATCCCACCGCCTGCGGCTCGATCATCGGCCGATGATAACGCCGGGCTCGGCCGGGAGGCGTAGACCGCGAGGGGCGTTCAGAACCGGGCTCGCGGCCCGTTCTCCGCCGCGACCAGGGGCAGGCCGAGGTACCGCGCCAGCTCGGCAGCCACAGCCTCGAGGTCGGAGGCTGCGTACCGCTGGTTCTGGTACGGTGTGACCCACCAGGACGCCCCGCCCTCCTCGACGAGCACGATGCGCCGCCACGGTCCACCGCGCGCGTACGCGCTCGAACGCTGGTACCAGGGCCGGTGCTCGTCCTCGTAGGCGCGGACCGCGACGGCGCGAAACGGATCGAGGCGTCTCCGGGCGGGGACGAGCGACAACCTCCGGATCGCCAGCCCGTGCGGGCGGTCGAAGACGGTGACCCGGTCCTTGACCATGAAGAGCAGGGAGACGAGGGCCAGACCCACGATCACCGGCAGGAGCGACAGCATCGTCCCGCGGAGGTCCGCAACACGGTCGTACTCGAGCGCGTGGCGATCCCGGGGCGGGTCCTCCAGATACTCGTTCAGCGCGACCGCGTGGGCGGTGAGCCCGGCTCTCCCCCCGGAGACCACACGGATGCTTCCATCCTCGGTCACCGCCACCAGCTCCCAGTGTCGCCCGGAGGGTCGGACCTCGAACCGCAGCGTGCGGGAAAGCGGGAGCTGCTCGATCGTGCGTGATCCGAACGACGAGCTGCAGCGATCCTGGGTCCGCGAGCAGTCCAGGCGGAAGGGCTCCCTTCGCACCTCGATGAGCGCGACCGCGCTGGAGACGATCACCAGCGTCAGGCCGAGGGCGAGGAGCAGTCCCCGCGGTTGGAAGCGCATCACGAGATGCAGGGTCGTACCTTCACGCCGGGAGAAGACCTCGACCCTGGGTGCGAGCCTGGACGCCTTGGCCATCGCGGAGCCTCCCGCGCCAGCATGGCAAAGAGGCGGTCATCCGGCCAGCGTCACCGCGGCCCCCACCAGCGCTCCTCCCAGGACGAGCCAGCTCGCGCTCACGCGCCACACGAGGAGCAAGACCGCGCTCGCCGCGAAGAGGGCCACCCCGGGGACCTCGCGCAGCGCGCCCGCCCCGAGCTGAATCGTGACGACCGCCATCAGGGCCAGCGAGGCGACGTTGACGCCGTCGAGGAACGCCCCGGCGAGCGGCGAGCGCCGGATGCGGGGCACGAAGGGGCCGGAGATCGCCACGAAGAAGAACGCGGGGAGGAAGACACCGAGGGTGGCGACCGCCGCGCCCGCACCGCCGCCGAGGACGTAGCCGACGAACGTCGCGGTGGTGAAGAGCGGGCCCGGCGTCACCTGGCCCACCGCCACCGCATCGAGGAGCTGCGCCTCCGTGATCCAGCCCAGCCGGACGACCAGCTCCGCGCGCAGGAACGCCAGGAGGACGTACCCGCTTCCGTAGAGGACGGACCCGATCTTCAGGAAGACGAGGAAGAGGCCGGAGAGCCCGAAGGGCGCCGCGCTCGCCGGCGCCGCGGCCAGGAGGGCGGCGGGCGAGAGGGGGAGGAGGGCCGCGGCCCCGGAGCGACCCTGGGACACGCGCGCTCCGAGCGCGACCACGCCCCCCGCAGCGAGGATCAGGAGCTCGTTGACCCCGAGCGCGGCCGCGGCGACTGCCGCGGCGGCGAGGGCCACGCCGGCGCGGCTCCGGAGGGCTTTCCTCCCGAACCCGAGGAGCGCCTGGAGCACGACCGCGAGCACCACCGGCTTCACGCCCCGGAGCACGCCCTGCAGCTCGGGGAGCGCGCCGAACCGGACGTAGACCCACCCGAGCGCGGCGACGATCAGCGTCGCGGGGAGGATGAAGCAGGCGCCCGCGACGAGGAGGCCGGGAAACCCGGCGCGCCGGTGGCCGACGTGGATGGCGAGCTCGGTCGAGTTCGGCCCCGGGATGAGGTTCGCCGCGCCGAGGAGATCGAGCAGCTCCTCATGCGTGAGCCAGGCTCGCCGCCGGACCACCTCGTCCTCCATCATCGCGATGTGCGCGGCAGGGCCGCCGAAGCTCGTCGCGCCGAGGCGCAGGAAGAGCAGCGCCAGCTCCCGGAGCCTGCGGGCGCGGGTGTCGGACGCGGTCCTCAGGCGACGGGCTCTGCCTCGAGGGCGGTGAGCAGCGCCCTCCGGAGATCCTCGAACGTGAACGGCTTGCGGAGGATGGCCCGGAACCCGTAGGCCTCGTGCTCGGCGAGCACCGGCACGTCCGAGTAACCGCTCGCGACGATGGCTCGCACCGACCCACCGCCCTCCCGGATGCGCCGGATCACCTCGGCGCCACCGAGGCCGCCGGGGATGGTCAGGTCGGTGATCACGAGGTCGAAGGGGGCGCCGTTCTCTCGTGCCTGCCGGTGGAGCCGGATCGCGTCCTCCCCGTCGTGAGTGATCCGCTGGCGCGCCCCCAGCTCCTGCAGGAGGCGTGCGAAGACGGCGGCCACGGTGACGTCGTCCTCCAGCACGAGGATCGAGAGCCCGGCGGGGATCCGGCTCCGATCCGGCGTGATCGCGGAGGAGACCTGGGACCGGGACTGCGGCAGGCGGATCTCGAACTCGGTCCCGACGCCCGGCTCCGAGGCGACCCGGATGTCGCCGCCGTGGCGGCGGACGATGGCGAGCGACGTGGACAGCCCCAGGCCCGACCCCGTCTGCTTCGTGGTGAAGTAGGGATCGAAGATCCGATCGACAATCTCCGGGGCGATGCCCTTCCCGGTGTCGCTGATCGACACCATCACGGAGTCGTCCCACGCGTCTCGCGCGCCGGCCGGAGGCGCGCAGCGCCGGACCCGGAAGGTGAGCGTGCCGCCGTCCGGCATGGCCTCCAGGGCGTTCAGCACCACGTTGGAC
>JAEZXM010000156.1 GCA_023419875.1 Pseudomonadota bacterium
GCCCCGGAGGGTTTCCAGGATCTGCTTCCCGGTCTCGACCTCGTAGTCGCGCTCCACCGCCTCGTCGCTCATGATCGCGGTGCAGGGTACGTCCTCGGGCAGGTGGTCGGCGTGCGTGGTCCCGTAGATCGGGATCGGGAGCCGCGCCTGGGCGAAGCCGGTGGCGTAGGTCGAGTGCGTGTGCACCACCCCGCCCACGCCCTCGAGGGCCCGGTAGAGGACGAGGTGCGTGGGCGTGTCCGAGGAGGGCCGGAGCTTGCCCTCCACCACCCGGCCCTCGAGGTCGAGGACCACCATCTCGTCCGCGGCCAGCGCCTCGTAGGCGACTCCGCTCGGCTTGATCGCGAGGACGCCCCGGCCCCGGTCGAACGCCGAGGCGTTGCCGAAGGTGTAGATGGCGAGCCCGCGCCGCGGGATCTCCTGGTTCGCGGCCCAGGCCTGCTCCTTCAGCTCGCGGTAGGACGAGGCCAAGGGCTAGACCCCGAGCTTGAAGGCGACGTCGTTCCAGCGCAGCTCGTTCCGGAGCGCGTGCAGATCGAGGTCGGCGCCGATCCGGACCATCTCCAGCCCCGTCATCCGCGCGAAGTCCTCGAGCTCGCCCGCGGTCACCGCCTGGCCGAAGGCCCCGTGGTGCGCCCCGCCCGCCTCGATCCACGCCTCGGCCCCGCGCCGGAAGTCCGGCCGCGGGATCCAGAGCGCGCGGGCGGTCGGGAGGCGTGGCATCGGCTTCTCCGGTGCGACCACGTCCAGCTCCGCCACGACCAGCCGCATCCGTCCTCCGACGTCGACGAGCGACGCGTTCACCGCCGGTCCAGGCCGCGCCTCGAAGACGAGGCGGGCCGGATCGCCCTTCCCGCCGATCCCGAGCTTGTGCACCTCGAGCGACGGCCGGGCGCGCGCGATCGAGGGGCAGATCTCGAGCATGTGGGCGCCGAGGATCCGCTCCTCCCCCGCGACGAGGTGGTACGTGTAGTCCTCCATGAACGAGACGCCGCCCGGGCGGCCCGCGGTCATGACCTTGAGCAACCGGACGAGGGCCGCCGTCTTCCAGTCGCCCTCCGCCCCGAAGCCGTAGCCCGCGGCCATGAGTCGCTGGCTGGCGAAGCCGGGGAGCTGCCGGAGGCCGTGCAGGTCCTCGAAGGTGGTGGTGAACGCGCCGAAGCCGCCCTCCGACAGGAAGGACCGCATCGCGATCTCCTGCCGGGCCGCGTCGCGAAGGACCTCACGCTTCTCCCCGTTCTTCCGCAGCGCTGGGGCCACGTCGTAGCTGTCCTCGTACTCCGAGAGGAGCCGGTCCACGTCCTTGTCGGGCACCTCGGCGATCCGGGCGACGAGGTCGCCCACGCCCCAACCGTTCACCGACCAGCCGAGCTGGATCTGCGCCTCGACACGGTCGCCGCCGGTGACCGCCACCTCGCGCATGTTCATGCCGCCGAACCGGGCGATCTTGAGCCGGCGGGACTCGGCCACGGCCAGGGCGGCCCGTGCCCAGCCCGCGAGGCCGTCCACCACCTCGGCGTCCTCCCAGTGGCCGACGACGATCTTGCGGGGCAGCCGCAGCCGCGCACCGATGAACCCGTACTCCCGGTCGCCGTGGGCGGACTGGTTCAGGTTCATGAAGTCCATGTCGATCTCGGCCCAGGGCAACGCGCGGTTGAACTGCGTGTGCAGGTGGGCGAGCGGTCGCTGCAGCCGCGTCAGGCCGGCGATCCACATCTTGGCCGGCGAGAAGGTGTGCATCCAGGTCACCACCCCCACGCACGCGCGGCTGGCGTTGGCGGCGAGGCAGACCTCCTCGATCGCGTCCGGCCCGGTCAGGATCGGCTTCCAGACGACCCGCGCCGGGATCTTCCCCGTGCGATCGAGGCCCTCGGCGATCTGCTGCGAGTTCCTGGCGACCTGCTTCAGCGTCTCGTCGCCGTACAGGTGCTGGCTGCCGGTGAGGAACCAGATCTCCTGCGCTTTCGACTCGGCCACGGCGTTCCCTGTTTCTCGCACGGAGGGGTGCCGGGCCCGTGCGCGCCCTGCGGACGAGGAACCGTCCGGCTCGAGGTTGCCTGTTCTTACGCTCTCGTCAGCTCGAACTCCACGAACGCTCCCAGCTTCCGGTAATCGGCGTACACCGCATCGTAGTGGCGGGCGCGGGCCGGGTCCGGCCGATAGACCGCCTCGGTCTTCGCGGCCATGGCGCTCTGCGCGTCCTCGACGCGGGGGTACAGCCCGGCGGCGGTGGCCGCGAAGATCGCCGCGCCCAGCGCGACCGCCTGGTCTCCCTCCGAGACCGCCACGTCCATGTTCATCACGTCGGCCACGGTCTGTACGACGAAGGGGCTCTTGCGGGCCACCCCTCCGATGCCGATGGCGCTGTCGATCCGGATGCCTTCCTTCCGGAACCGCTCCACGATCGCGCGCGACCCGAAGGCCGTCGCCTCGACGAGCGCCCGGTACACGCGCGGCGCGTCGGTCCCGAGCGACAGGTTCGCGATCGCCCCCTTGAGGCGCTGGTTCGCGTCGGGAGTCCGCCGCCCGTTCACCCAGTCCACCGCGAGAACCGCGGACCCGTCCGGCGGGAGCGCCCGCGCAGCCTTCTCCAGCTCGGGGATGATCCGCTCCTCGATCTGCTCCCCGATCGCGCCCGCGGCGCCGGCGCCGGGGACGCCGGGCAGCACGCTCTCGAGCGGCCACATGAGGAGCCGCTTGAACCAGGCGTAGACGTCGCCGAAGGCGGACTGCCCCGCCTCGTAGCCGATCATCCCGGGGATCACCGAGCCGTCCACCTGCCCGCAGATCCCGCGCACCAGCTTCTCCGGCTCGGGCCCGCGCGCCGCCACCACGACGTCACAGGTGCTCGTGCCCATGATCTTGACGAGCTTGTACGGGCCGATCCCGCCGCCGACCGCGCCCATGTGCGCGTCGAAGGCGCCGACCGTGACCACGACCTTCTCCGAGAGTCCGAGCCGCCGCGCCCAATCGGCGGAGAGCGTGCCGAAGGGCTGCTCGGCGGTGAAGGTTTCCGTGCCCAGCGAGGCGCGCAGCGCCGGCAGGGCCGGATGGAGGCGCTGGAGGAAGGCGGGATCGGGATAGCCGCCCCATTCCGCGTGCCACATCGCCTTGTGGCCGGCAGCGCAGCGGCTCCGCTTCCACCTCGCGAGGTCCGGCATCCCGGTGAGCACGGCCGGGAGCCAGTCGCAGTGCTCCACCAGGGTCGCCGCCGCCCGGGCGACGGCCGCGTCCTCCCGGAGCACGTGCAGCGCCTTGGCCCAGAACCACTCCGAGGAATAGATGCCGCCCTCGTAACGGGTGAAGTCGGGGCCGCCCCAGCTCCGGGCCAAGGCGTTGATCTCCTCGGCCTCCTCGACGGCGGTGTGGTCCTTCCAGAGGACGAACATCGCGTTCGGGTTCTCCTCGAACCCCTTTGCAAGTGCGAGCGGGGCGCCGCGCGCGTCGGCGAGCGCCGGGGTGGAGCCGGTGGTGTCGATCGCGATCCCCGCCACGCGGGAAGCGACCCCGCGCCCCGCGTCCGCCAGGGCGGCCACCGTGGCCGCCTCCATCGCCTCGAGGTGGTCCTTCGGGTGCTGGCGGAACTGGTTTCGATGCGGGTCGCAGTACGTGCCCTCGGCCCAGCGCGGATAGGCGCGGACGGCGGAGCCGAGCACGGTTCCCCGCGCAGCGTCCACCACCACGGTCCGGACGGAGTCGGTCCCGAAGTCGATCCCCACCACGCACGCGTCGCTCACGGCTGTCCTCGCTAGGCGCTGGCCTTCAAGGCGGCGCCCATGATGGTTTCCTGACTGGCCTCGCCCTTCTCCAGCAAGGCCTTGGCCCTGCCCTCGTGCATCACCAGCACCCGGTCGGACAAGGCCAAGATCTCCGGGAGCTCGGAGGAGATGAGCAGGATCGCGACGCCGTGATCGGCGAGGTCGGCGATGATCCGGTGCACCTCCGCCTTCGCGGCCACGTCGATGCCGCGCGTGGGCTCGTCGAGCACCAGGATCCGCGGCCGGGTCGCGAGCCACTTGGCGATGACCACCTTCTGCTGGTTGCCGCCGGAGAGGTCGTTCACCGCCTGCTCGTGGCTCGCCAGCTTGATGCGCAGCGCGCGCACGAACTCGCCCGTGACGACGTCCTCCTTGCGGCGCGAGAGGAACCCCCGGAGGCTCCGCACGGCGCGGTGGACGGCGAGCGTGAGGTTCTCGCGCACCGTCATCGGCAAGACGAGCCCCTGCACCTTGCGATCCTCGGGGACGAACCCGAACCCGGCCGCCACCGCGTCGCGCGGGCTCTTGATGCGGACCTCCCGGCCGTCCACGAAGATACAGCCGCGGGTCCGCGGATCGGCTCCGAGGAGGAGCCGGGCCATCTCCGTCCGACCCGAGCCGATGAGCCCGGCGACGCCGAGGATCTCTCCCTTCCGGAGCGTGAAGCTCACCTCCCGCACCGGGCCACCGGACAGCCCCTCGACGCGGAGCACCTCGGCGCCCGGGGCGGTGGTGCGCTGCTGGGCGGCGAAGGAGCCGAGCTCGCGGCCCACCATGAGGGAGATGAGCTGATCGACGGTGCCCTTCTTCGGATCCAGCTCGCCGGCGTTCCGCCCGTCGCGGAGGACCACGATCCGATCGGTGATCTGGAAGACCTCGGCCAGCTTATGCGAGATGAACACCACCGAGGTGCCGCGCTGCTTGAGCTCGCGGATCACCCGGAACAAACGGTCCGTCTCCTTCTCGGTGAGCGAGGACGTCGGCTCGTCCATGACGAGGAGCTTCACCTCCGTGAGAAGCGCCTTCCCGATCTCGATCATCTGCTGCACGGCGGTGGAGAGCCGCTGCGCCTCCACCTCGAGATCGACGGCCACGCCGAGGTGCTCGAACAGCTCGCGCGCCTTGCGGCGCATGGCGGGGTAGTCGAGAAGCCCGCCCCTGCGGCGCAGCTCGCGCCCGAGGAACAGGTTGTCCACGGGCTTCAGGTTGGGGCATACGTTCAGCTCCTGGAAGATGAGCGAGACGCCGGCGTCCTGGGCCTCCTGCACGGCGCGGAACGCCGCCGGCCGGCCCTGCCAGCGGATCTGGCCCGCGTCCGCCCGGTAGACGCCGGCCAGGACCTTCATGAGCGTGGACTTGCCCGCGCCGTTCTCCCCGAGCAGCCCCACCACCTCGCCCGGCGCCACCGTGAAGTCCACCCGGTCGAGCGCGCGCACGCCCGGGAAGGACTTCTCCATGCCCGTCATCTGGAGCAGGGCGGCCATCCGCGTCACTTCCCCTTCTTCGTCTTCACGTCGAGCACCGCGGCGAGGACGATCGCGACGGCGATGATCGACTGGTGCCAGTGCGAGCGGACGCCCATCATCAGGAGGCCGTTCCCGAGCACGCCCATGATGCACGCGCCGATGAGGACGCCCAGGACCGTCCCCGACCCGCCCGCCAGCGAGGTGCCGCCGATCACGGCCGCGGCGATCGCGCTCAGCTCCCATCCCTTGCCCGTGTCCGGCTGCGCGGAATTGAACCGGGAGGCGAGGAGGATCCCGCTGACGGCCGCGAGGCCGGCGGAGATCACGTAGAGCGTGAACTTGATCCGGCCGACGTCGATCCCGGAGAGGAACGTCGCCTGCTCGTTGCCGCCGAGCGCGTACGTCCGGCGGCCGAAGGCGGTGTAGGTGAGCAGCACGTGGGCGGCCACCGCCAGGAAGACCGCGATCCACACGGGGTTGGGGAGCCCGAGCGTCTTCCCCCAGGCGAAGTCGACGAACGACCTCGGGAGCTGGGTGATCGGGTTGCCGTCGGTGAGCCCCAGCACGTTGCTGTAGGCGAACCAGAGCATGCTCAGCGTCACGATGAACGGCGGGAGCTTCACCCACGCGATGAGCGCCCCGTTGATCGCGCCCATGAGGAGCCCGGCGAAGATGCCGAAGGCCACCGCGGCCGGCAGCGGGAAACCCAGGCCGACCATGCCCCAGGCCGCGGCCATGCCGGACCAGCCCATGACGGAGCCGACCGACAGATCGATCCCGCCGTGGAGGATCACGAACAGCTCGCCCAGCGCCACGATGGCCACGAACGAGATCTGCCGCGAGACTTGAAACGCGTTGTCCCGGGTGAGGAACCTCACGCGCCCCTCGCCGAGCAGGGCACCGAGGTCGACGATCACCGCGAACACCAGGGTGAGGATCACGAGCGCGAGCAGGATCGCCGTCTCCTTGCTGCGGAGCAGGCTCGCGACGACGTTGCGCCGGATCGGGGCCAGGGTTGCGTCCATGATCTCCAGCCTCGGAAGAAGCGGGAGCGAGGCGGCGGCCCGTGTTCCGCCGCCCCGCGTCCCGGAGCCCGCCTGCGCCTACTTCGCGGCGAACTCCTTCTTCATCTCGTCCATGTAGTTGCCGACGTTGGCCTTGGTGACGAAGAGGACGCCGGTGTCCGTCTCCTTGGCGAGCTTCTTCCCCTTGCCCGCGTCGAGCAGCGCCTCCACGGAGAGCCAGCCCATCTTGAAGGTCTTCTGCACGATGCAGAACGCGACCGAGCCGTCGCGGATCCCCTCGAGCGTGTCCTTCAGGTCGTCGAAGCCGGCGAGCAGGATCTTGCCCGCCTTGCCCTGCTGCCTGAGCACGTTCGCGGCGGCGGGGGCGCCCTCGGCGGAGACCGCGAAGATGGCGGTCAGGTCCGGGTAGGTCTGGAGGATCGTCTCCGTCTTGTTGGTGGCGACCGAGAAGTCGCCGGCGACATCCACGACCTGGATCACCTGGATGCCGGGGAACTTTGCGACCGCCTCCTTGAACCCCTGCGTGCGGAGGTTCAGGTTGGTCGCGCCCAGGCCGCCCTGGAGGATGACGATCTTGCCCTTCCCCTTCATGAGCTCGGCCATCTTCTTGCCCGCGGCCACGCCGGCGCTCTTGTTGTCCGTGCCGATATACGTGAGCGCCTCGGAGGAGGGCGCGGGCGCGTCGAAGGTGATCACCTTGATGCCTGCCCGGGTCGCCTCGGCGATCACCGGCACGAGGCCGGCGTCATCCAGCGCGGAGATGGCGATCCCGTCCACCCGCTTCGCGATCAGGTCCTCGATCACCTGGACCTGCATCGGCAGCTCGAACTTCTGCGGATCCACCTTGTCGACCTTGACGCCGTACTTCTTGGCGGCCGCCTTGAAGCCCTCGTAGCAGGGCTCGTAATACGGGTGCACGCCCTTGGGGACCATCACGAACGTCTTCTCCGCCGCGCTCGCCATCGCGGGAAGCAGCGCCACCACGAGCGTGAGCCACCGACAAACCATTGAAGTCATTGGGATCTCCTCATGTTTGTCTACTTGCGGCCGCTGCAGCCGCCATGCCCTCGGACTGTGCGTCGGGGCGGTGCTGGGGTCGAATTGTGAGCGTTCACATGGAGGGTGTCAACTGGTATAGAGAGAACGCTGAAACGTCACATCGAACTCTGGTAATTGGCTGACCCAGTTGCGGCATCCCCCGTGGTTCGTGCACCCCGCAGGAGTCGCATGAGCGCCTCACGCCCCCAGCCCGCACGGAAGCGCCGCTCCGCGGTGATGGCCGACGTCGCCCAGCTCGCCGGTGTCTCTCATCAGACGGTCTCCCGCGTGCTCCACGACAGCCCGCACGTCCGCCCGGACACCCGCGAGCGCGTGCTCTCGGCGATGCGTCAGCTCGACTATCGCCCCAACACGGTCGCGCAGGCGCTCGTCACCGGCCGCTCCCGCACCCTGGGCGTCGTGAGCTTCGACACCACGCTCTACGGCCCCGCCTCCACCCTGCTCGGCATCGAGCAGGCCGCCCACGACGCAGGGTACGGCGTCAGCATCTCCAGCCTCCGATCGCTCAACCGACCCGCCGTCACCGCGGCGGTCCACCGGCTGCGCGATCAGGGCGTGGACGGCGTCGTCGTCATCGCGCCGCTCCGGGCGGGCCTCGAGGCGCTCCGGCACCTGCGCCCCGACTTCCCCGTCGTGGCCGTGGAAGCCGGCCCGGACGACTCGGTCCCGGTGGTCACGGTCGATCAAATGACCGGCGCGGCGGCGGCCACGCGGCACCTGCTCGACCTGGGCCACCAGACGGTGTGGCACCTCGCCGGGCCCGCCGACTGGAAGGAGGCCGAGGAGCGTGTCGAAGGCTGGCAGAACGCGCTCAAGGCTGCCGGCGCACCCATCCCGGCGCTGCTCCGGGGCGACTGGACCGCGCGCTCGGGTTACGAGCTCGGTCGGACGATCGTGCAGCAGCCCGACGTGACGGCGGTGTTCGTGGCCAACGACCAGATGGCGCTCGGGCTCCTGCGTCGGATCCACGAGGCCGGGCGCGAGGTGCCACGCGACCTCAGCATCGTGGGGTTCGACGACATCCCCGAGGCGGCGTACTTCACGCCCCCGCTCACCACGATCCGCCAGGACTTCGCCGAGGTGGGGCGGCGCGGGCTCCACATCTTGCTCGCCCGGATCGAGGGCGACACCTCTGCTGTCCAGCGGGCGGTGGTCGCGCCGGAGCTGATCGTACGCGGATCGACGGCGGCGGTGAACGGGCGGTGAGGGCGCGAGCGGAAAACGGCCTGGCCGATGTGAGCGCTCACAAGCGGACCGCTCACCACTGCGCCGGCCGGTAGTCCTTGAAGAACAGGCCGTACGGATGCCGCCCCGTGCGGAACCCTTCGACGATGGGGGCCACGACCCGCGCCGCGCCGTCCACGACGTCGAGGGGCGGCGAGAAGCCGTGTTCCTCGGCCTTTCGCGCGGCCAGGTGCGCGGGATCCTCGTCGGTGACCCAGCCCGTGTCCACGGCGTTCATGAAGATCCCGGACGGCGCCAGGCCCGCCGCGCTCGTCCGGACCAGCATGTTGAGCGCCGCCTTCGCCATGTTCGTGTGCGGGTGCCGATCGGTCTTGTGGTCCCGGTAGAACTGCCCCTCCATCGCCGAGACCAGGACGACGTGCTTCGCCGGGTCCCCGCTCGTCGCCGTGCCGGGCGGCGCGGCGCGCTCGCGGAGCATGAGCCCCTCGAGCCGCGAGGCCATGACGAACGGTGCCGTCGCGTTCACGAGCAGCACCTCCAGCAGCTCCAGCGTCGGGACCTCGTGAAGCGCGAGCCGCCAGGAGTTGTGGGTGCGGAGGTCCACCTGCTGGAGGTCCTGGTCGAGGACGCCGCGCGGGAAGAGCTCGAGCTCGCTCGGGCCCGGCAGGACCAGATCGGCCTCCGTCCGCGCCTGCGAGAGGAGCGCGGGCCGCTCGACCCCCGCGGCGGCGCCGCGGACCGCGGCGCGGAACCGCTCGTACTCCGCGACGGGGCCGCGCTCGTCCGGGGGGACGGCGCCGAGCGGCCCCTCCTCGCGCTCCACCAGGTGGGCGTAAAACCCCGGCGGCCGGCGGACGGTCTGGCAGGCGTTGTGGACCTGGAAGTCGAGCCGCGGCAGCCAGCCGTCGAGGTGGTGGCAGAGGCTCTCGACGCTGGGCGTGTGCCGGAGGTCGATGCCGAAGACATCCAGGCGATCGCGCCAGGCGGCGAAGTCCGGCTCGCGCGCGTAGCGTGCCGCCGCGTCGCGCGGGAAGCGCGTGAGCGACACCACCCGGCACCCCGCGCGCAGGAGGAGGATGGCGACCTGGTAGCCGATCTTCACCCGCGCGCCGGTCACGAGCGCCACGCGCCCGCGCAGATCGACCGTCGCCGTTCGCCGCGCCTCGTTCTCGTCACCGCAGGACGGGCAGAGCTGGTCGTAGAAGCCGTGGAGGCGGGTGTACTCGGACTTGCAGACGTAGCATTTGCGGGGGGTGGAGTAG
>JAEZXM010000223.1 GCA_023419875.1 Pseudomonadota bacterium
GGAGGTGCTCGAGGACCTGGCAGCACAGGATCCCGTCGTACCTCCTCCCCCCGAGGACGCCCCCGATCTCCACGACGGAACCGACGTGGTCGGGGGACAGACGCTCGTCGATGTCGAACGTGGAGACCTGGAGGCCCAGCTTCTTGAGGCAATCGACGACGATCCCGTCTCCGCAGCCGATGACGAGGACACTCCGGGCCCGCAGCCGGATCACCTCGTCGATCTGGTGCCAGTACGAGGCCCACCTCGGCTTTCTCACGTAGGAGCCGAAATCGTAGTGTGCCTTCTCCACCTGTGGCTTCACCCGGCGCCCCTCGTCTTCTTGGCGGGCTCTCCCGCGCCGCCGGCGAGCAGGAAGTAGCGGGGCGACTCTCCCATCGTCCCCTCCTGGACTGGCTGACCGAACGCGTCCCAGGATTGCTCGACCTCGAACTGCGCATCCAGCTTTCGCTCGCCGGTGCGGCACCAGCCCATCAGCATGCGGCGGCCGCTCCCGGCGAACTCCAGCACATGGACGTCCTCGCCGGCGCCGTGCCGGCGCTGGAACGTCGCGCTCCCGAGCAGCTCCAGGAAGAACGCCAGGGCTCGGAAGACCGTGCGAGGCCGCAGGCCGTCCCGGTCGTCCACCAGCCCGTGTTCGTGGGCCGACAAGCGGCTCCAGTACACCCGGTCCACGTGGCCGGAGCACAGAGCGACGGCGAGGAAGCGCAGCATACGACCGGCGTCGTCCGCGTGGGCCTCCCCACGCCCGATCCGCAGGCCATCGAGCGGCTCGGGGCGCAACCTCGCCCCGGAGACGATCACCTCTTCCTCCGTGTGCGGAGACCAGCGAGCGATCGCCTTGAGCATCGCGCACTGCTCCAGCGTCGAGGCCCGCCCTCGTCCGCGCTCCGGCGCCCCGGGAGGTTCCGGGTGCAGGAGGTGCGAGAACGCGTCGAACCGGGACGGATCCGGCAGGGACGCGAGCGACGCGAGCGCGGAACGGTACGCAGGAGCATCACACGCAGGGCCGGACAGCTTGAGCTTCGGGATCTCGCGCTTCAGCGCGAGCGCCGGCTCCAGCAGGCTCAGATACTCCTTCCGCTTCCACACCCCCCAGTGAACCCGATCCGTGGCGTGCGTCACCTCGATGCAGGTCACTCGATCGACCAGGGCGCGGACGACCCCGTTCAGGAACTCGGCCCAGGAGGAAGGTTCGAGCACCGCCCTCCGGTCCTGGACCAGTCCGATCATGACCGGAGTGCCGTCCTGAGCCAGGCGCTCGACGAGCGCGATCCCCCTCTCCCGCTCCGCGGGAGTCTCGTGGTGGTAGAACCGGACGAGCGCGGGCGGCCGGCCGAGCCGGCGGTGCAGCTCCAGCTCCTTCTCGATGCACCCGCGGTGCGGGTGCAGCGCCACCCCGATCCTCCGGGACATGGTCCTCGGCTGCGCGAAGCTCTCCGCCAGGATCCTCCTGTAGAGCCGGTGAACGCCCGGCCAGGCGCACAGCCCCTTCCACAGCACGTACAGCGAATACGGCCAGTGACGCTGCCGGCGTTCTTCGCGCTTCTCCAGCGCCCGCACGGGCTGGGAGCTCTCTTCGTCCCAGAGCCAGGTGTCGCGTGGTTCCGGATAGGCGGGCTGCCTCCGTGCCTTCAGGTTTCTCCAGTAGCGGATGGGATGGCGCCACCTGCTGTAGCGCCTGTGCCGCCAGAAGCGCCGTCGGGCGGTCCGCTCCAGCTGGCTCAGCCTCGCCGTCGGTTCGCTGTTTCCGCTGTAGATCCTCTTGAAGACCTGCACGTACGCGCCGGGCAGGGCGATCCGCGCCAGGTCATGGGCGCGTTCCCGGTCGCTCAGGGGCCGGGGGCGGACCTTGCAGCGGTTCAGGTCGATCATCTGCGGCGGCAGCCACTCGCCCGACTCCGACCGCGGCAAGAGGATGTTCTGGTTCCCCATGTCGCCGTGCATGAACCCCGCGTCGTGCATGGCGCGAATGGCCGGCGCCAGGTGGCGCAGGACGTCCATGAGCGGCTCGTGGCGTCGCTGGTTCCAGAGGATGTCCGACAGGATCATGCGGAAGCTGGGTGCCGACTCGAAGCGGCAGAGGAAGTAGCTCTCCCGCAGTCGACTCCCCTCCCATCGCTCCAGCCAGGCGATGGGCTCCGGCGTTCCGATCTTCTTCGACGACAGGAAGCAGGCGGCGCGGAAGGAGCGCTCCGCCTTGGACACCGTCCACCGATCGTATCGGTCCTTCCACCACGGCTGCCGTCCGAAGACCTTGACCGCGACCGGGATCTCGCCGTTCGCGGTGACGAGCGCGCCCCGGACCACGTGATCGCCGGAGCCCGCAGAGATCCGCTCCGCGTGCGCGGACGTGCAGTGATCGATCACCCGCCCGAACTGGTCGACGATCGGCGCCCGATCGAAACCTTCAGCGACGAGTCCGGTGAGACGGCCGGCTCTCAGGGGGAAGACGTTCACGCGCGCGATGCTCTCGGAGGCGGCTGGGCTCGTGGCTGCCAAGCCTCCCACGCGCGCCCCCACGCGGCAAGCGCGCGGGCCGGCACCCGGGCGCTCGGCGCCGGCGCCGGCCGGTGGCCCCACCGGGGGAGCCGGACCCTCTCCGAGGACCGCACGAACCCGCTCGACAATCGGAGCGCACCCGACTAATTTTCCCCGCGTCCCACGCCACGAGATGGCTGTCGGGTCCGGCCGGGAAAGCACTCCCGCCGAACATGAAAGAAGTGTGCAGATGCCGAGTGGCACGGTGAAGTGGTTCAACGACGCGAAGGGCTTTGGCTTCATTTCTCAGGACGGCGGTGGCGAGGACGTGTTCGTCCATCACACCGCGATTCAGGCGGAGGGATTCCGCAGCCTGCAGGAGGGGCAGCGGGTCGAGTTCGAGATCAAGAAGGGGCCGAAGGGCCTCCAGGCTGCCAACGTCCGGCCTTCGTAACGCGGGCGCGCCTGTTCACGAAGGAGGCCCGGCCGGACCTGGCCGGGCCTTCGTGTTTTCGCCTACCTGGCACGAGGAGGACGCATGCCCTTCAATCCCGGAGCGACGAAGCGGCAGAAGGAGGCGGCCCGGCGAGAGCACCGGGCCAAGAAGGACGAGAAGCGGGAGCAGCGCAAGCGCGAGAAGGCCGAGCGCGGCGACCGCCCGCTCTCCCCGGGCGAGGATCCGGACATCGCGGGGATCATCCCCGGACCGCAGCCGAAGCTCGAGGAGTGAGGCTCACTCCACCGTCCAGGTGGTCCCCCCTGCCCCGTCCATGAGCGCGACGCCCTGGAGCAGAAGCTCGTCGCGGATGGCGTCCCCGCGGGCGTAGTCCTTCGCGGCCCGCGCCGCCGCGCGTTCGGCGATCCGCGCCTCGACCGTCGCCGGATCGATCCCCCGCCTCGCCGCCGCCTTCTCGCGAATCGCGCGCAGCGCCGCCGCCGGCTCCCGCTTCAAGATCCCCAGCACCTGCCCCACCGCCCGGACGTCGCGCGCGACGGCCGCGAGCTGCGCCCTGTCCTCCGGCGTCTTCTTGCCCTTGCGGTCGGCGACCGCGTTCGCGGCGGTGAAGGCCTCGGCGAGGAGCGCGAGCACCTGGGGCGTGTTGAAGTCGTCGTCGAGCGCCTGGAGCGCCTCGTCGACGAGGGGGCCGGGGGCGGCGGGCGCAACGGCGTCGCCGCGGAGCCGGTCGGCCTTCTCCAGCGTCTCGTACAGGGCGCGC
Source organism: Pseudomonadota bacterium (assembly GCA_023419875.1). Lineage (GTDB taxonomy): Bacteria > Myxococcota > Myxococcia > Myxococcales > Anaeromyxobacteraceae > Anaeromyxobacter. The sequence goes on from JAEZXM010000223.1 coordinate 3,699, forward strand.
ACGCGCTTCTCCGCCTCGCCGAGGACCACGTCCGAGAAGTTGAAGTCGCGACGGTAGTGGGTCCCCAGGAGGAAGAAGCGGAGCCCCTCGGCGTCGAAGCGCGCGAGCACGTCGCGGACCGTCTTGAAGTTGCCGAGCGACTTGGACATCTTCTCGTCGTCGATCTGCACGAACCCGTTGTGGAGCCAGTAGCGAGCGAAGTCGCCGGCGCGCGGGGTGTCGCTGGTCGCCGCCGCCGACTGGGCGATCTCGTTCGTGTGGTGCGGGAAGACGAGGTCCTTGCCGCCCGCGTGCACGTCGAAGCGCGGCCCCAGGTGCTCGAGCGTCATCGCGGAGCACTCGATGTGCCAGCCCGGCCGGCCCGGGCCCCAGGGCGAGGACCAGCTCGGCTCGCCCGGCTTGGCCGCCTTCCAGAGCGCGAAGTCGAGCGGATCCCGCTTCGCCTCGCCGGGCTCGACGCGGGCGCCGGCCTGGAGGTCGTCGAGGTTCCGGCGCGCCAGCCGCCCGTACTCGGGGAACGAGCGGACCGCGTAGTAGACGTCCCCGTTTCCCGGGGCGTAGGCGTGGCCCTTCTTCACCAGCCTCTCGATGAGCGCGATGATCCCCGGCATGTGCTCCGTCACCTTCGGCGCCACGTCGGGGCGGAGGTTCCCGAGCGCGTCCATGTCCTCGTCGAACGCTGCCGTGAACCGGGCGGAGAGCGCAGCAGGGTCCTCCCCGCGCTCGTTCGCGCGCGCGATGATCTTGTCGTCCACGTCGGTGACGTTGCGGACGAACGTCACCTCGAACCCCCGAGCCCGGAGGTGCCGGATGACGACGTCCCAGGCGACGTAGCAGCGGGCGTGCCCGAGGTGCGAGAAGTCGTAGACGGTCGGGCCGCAGACGTAGACCCCGAGCTTCCCGGGCACAATTGGGACGAGCTCGCGCTTCTCGCCGGCGAGGGTGTCGTGGACCTGGATGCTCATCTCCGCTCCCGGGGACCGAGGAAGAGGGCCCGCACGAGGACCCGCAGGTTGAAGGCGAGGACGGCGACGAGGAGGGCGGAGCCGACGACCGGCCACCAGGCGTGCCGCGGGCGCTCGCCGTCGTAGACCACCCTCCAGGCGTCCCCGATCCGCGTACCCCGGGACCGCATCACCTCGACGATCGCGCGGTACTCGTCGCGCCGGCTGCCCCTGGGCAGGAGCCGTCCTTCGTAGATGCCCATGCCCCTGATGCCAGGATGGTCCACGAGCACGTCGGTCCCGGCGAGGAGGCCGACCGCCCGGGGAGCGTCCTTGCCGTAGGCGAACTCGGGCTGCTCCGTCGGCCCCCGGATCTGCACGAGCCGGTTCTCGCGTGCCGCGTCGAGCTGGTAGGCGCCTGGGCCTCCCAGGTCGAGCGGGGCGCGCGAGGAGGAGAAGAACGCGACCTCGGGCCAGATCGAGACGAGCAGCCAGCCGGCGAGCGCCGCGACCAGCACAGCCAGGATCGGCGATCGCGCCGACTCGCGCCGGCGCTGGGGCGGCGCCTGCGGCGCCGGCTTCGCCCCCTCGAAGAACTCGTCCTCTCCCCGTCGGTCATCGCTCATCGGCCGCTCCGGATCAGGACCACCACGGCGTGCGCGGCGATCCCCTCACCCCGCCCCACGAACCCCATCCC
>JAEZXM010000236.1 GCA_023419875.1 Pseudomonadota bacterium
AGGTAGAACTCGCGGAGCGAGCGGGAGGTGCCCTGCGTCTGACCCGCGCCCCAGGTGATCCCGTTGAGATTGGTCCGGAGCGCCGGGACGTAGACCTCGTAGTTGGCGCCGTTGAGCCAGAGGAAGGGCTTCTCGGCGACGACGGGCGTGGGGTTCACGATCGTGTTGCGGGTCGTGGGCCAGGTTCCGCCCGGCAGGTTGTTCGGGATGCCCACGAACACCATGTTCCAGACGTTCCCGGTCCAGCTCCCCCACTGGGCGTTGCGGGAGATCCACTGCTGCTGCGAGCCGCTGTTCACGTCGTAGTCGACGACGGAGTCGGAGATCCAGCCGCCGCTCGCCCAGCCGCCGAAGCGGTGGAGGTAGAGGTTGTTCCCGCGGACGTGCATGCGGCGGAAGGGGACCGCCTGCGAGACGGCCCACTCCATGCCGGCGCCGGGGGGCGTGACCGAAAAGTTCTCGACCGCCCGCCAGAAGTTCTGGGTGGCGTTGTTGTTGGCCAGGACCGGATCGGAGTGGACCTGCGCGGTGATGTTGACGTCGTCCGGCCGCGCTCCGAGGCCCATGACGTGCGTGTAGAAGCCGACCGGGACGTCCACGGGGTAGGTGCCGGGCTTGAACAGGATGGCGTTGCGCGCCGGCCCGAACTGGTTGTTCTGCTGGGTGGCGTAGATGGAGTTGATCGCGCTCTGAATGCTCGAGGTCGACATCGAGGTGTCGAACACCCGCACGTTCGGTCCCCAGTTCGGATTGGCGGGATCGGTCGGATAGGTCGTGCTCCCCGAGGTGGTGACGGTGGTCTCGGGGCTCCTCGCGCCCTCGCCCGCCTGGTTCACGGCGGAGACGGCGAACCGGTACTGCGTGTTCGCGGTGAGGCCGCCGATGGCCGCGCTGGTTCCGGTGGGCGAGGCGGCGAGGCTGCCGTTCTGGTAGACGCGGTAGCCGGTGATGGTGCAGTTCGCACCGGCCGTGGGCGCGGACCAGGAGAGCGTCACGCTGCTCGTCGTGACGCCGGAAGCGCTCGGGGCGGCGGGCGTGCCGGGCAGAGTGGTGCACGTGGTCGTGCCGCCGCCCGTTCCGTAGACCTGGAACTCCCACAATGAGTATCCGTAGCCCGTGGCGCGGGCGGTGCCGTTCATGCGGACGTAGCGCCCCGAGCCCGAGACGGTGAGGTCGTCCACGCCGCCGTCGCCGGTCGTCGTGGAGAAGACGTTGGTCCAGGCGGTGCCGTTCGCGGAGACCTGGATCTGGTAGCCCCGGCCGTACGCCGCTTCCCAGCGCAGCACGACGCGGTTGACGGTGGCTGTGGCCCCGAGGTCCACCTGGATCCACTGCGGGTCGCTGAAGCAGCTGCTCCAGCGCGTCCCGGTGTTGCCGTCGAACGCCGCCGCCGGGGTGTAGCCGGCCTCGTTGCACGAGGCGCTCGACGGCTTCGCTTGCGAGAGCAGGTTGGAGGCCGTGCCGGTGGTCCCGTAGACCTGGAGCTCGAAGAGCGAGTAGCCCCAGGACGTGGCACGGGCGGTGCCGTTCATGCGGACGTAGCGCCCGGAGCCGGTGACGGTGACGTCGTCGGTGCCGCCGTCGCCGTTGGTGGTGGAGTAGATGGTGGTCCAGCTGGTCGCGTCGGCGGAGACCTGGATCTGGTACGCCCGGCCGTAGGCGGCCTCCCAGCTCAGCACCACGCGGGTAATGGTCGCGGTGGCGCCGAGATCGATCCGGATCCACTGTGGGTCGCTGAACGCGCTTCCCCAGCGCGTGCCGGCGTTGCCGTCCACGGCGTTGGCCGCCGCGAACGAGCCCTCGACCGACGAGGCCACCGCGGGCTTGCCCTGCGAGAGCAGGGCCTGGGCGAAGGAGGCGCGGGGCGCGGCGATCGAGCCGGCCAGCGCAGCGCACGCGAGGGCGCGCACGACGAGCGTTCGGGACATGGGTTCCTCTCTCACGGACCACGGGGAGGACTTCACTGGCGGAAGAAGGTGCCGGAGCGCGCCGGGCGTTCGCAAGCGCGCGGGCCGAAAATGAAGGCCGGGGGCGTGAACAAAGCCCCCGGGCGGTTCCACCGCAAGTCCCTGTCGCGAAACCGGAACGTGCTCGTACGCGCTGCGGCAGGAGAGGCCGTGACCGATGTGGCCCGGACCGGCGGTATCCCGCGCGGGACGGTCAGCGCGAGCCGCGCACGCTCGGGAAGAGCGCGAGATCGCCGAGCGCGTTCTGGAGCACGTGCGTGGCCGCACCAAGGGCGATGGCGGTCTCCGCCAGCGGGCTCATGACGATCCGCGCGTCCGCCGCGCTCGAGACGTACGCGCGCTCGTGGACGAACCGCCGCAGCGGGCCGAGCAGCGTCTCGCCGAGGCGGGCCATGCCGCCGCCCAGGATCACCAGCGAGGGGTTGAGCACGTTCTGGAGCCCGGTCACCCCGAGGGCGAGCCAGCGGGCCGTCTCCTCGACCGCCTGCGCGGCCACGGGATCGCCGGCGCGGGCCGCCTCGTCGATGGAGGCGACCGACAGCGGGCGGGCCGCGAGGGCCGAGGAGGGCCGCTCCGCGAGGAGCACGGCAGTGCGCGCCAGCATCGCCGGCACGTCCGCGAGCGTCGTGAGGCAGCCGCGCAGGCCGCAGGCGCAGGCAGGCCCCGCGGGATCGATTGGGAGATGGCCGAGCTCGCCCGCGACGCCCGTGCCACCGCGGTAGACCTTCCCGTCCACGAGATGGCCGGCCCCCACGCCCTCGCTGATGAGGACGTAGGTGAGGTCCTTCACCTGGCGGCCGGCGCCCCACCAGTGCTCCGCCAGCGCTCCGAGATTGGCGTCGTTGTCGATCAGCACCGGCACACCGTATCGCTGGGACAGCACCTCCAGTCCCGGCGTCCCGTCCCACGCCGGAAGCGCCACGCGCGAGAGCGGCCGCGGGCTTCCGTTCTCCACCGGGCTCGGGAAGGCCACGCCCACGCCGACGAGGCGCTCCCGCGGCTGGTGCCAGCGATCCAAACAGGCGTCGACGAGCTCGCACACGAGCGCGCGCGTCCCCGCCGGATCGATCCGGACCGGGTGCCGGCGATCCTCCCAGGCGAGCATCCGGCCGCGAAGGTTCGTGAGCGCCACGGCGACGTGGGCATGGCCCAGGTCGACGCCGACGAGCCCGAACGCGTCGTCCTCGAAGCGGAGCAGCGTGGGCCGGCGGCCGCCGCGCGAAGGCCCGACGCCCTCCTCGCCCACGAGCCCGCTCTGCTGGAGCGCCTGCACGGTCTGCGAGACGGTGGAGCGGGCCAGGGCGGTGCGCCGGGAGAGCTCGGTGCGGGAGATGCCGCGCTCGCGCCAGATGAGCTGGAGGATGAGGGCGGCGTGCGGCCGGAGGAGGAAGGCGGCAGCGGACCGGGGGACGCTGACGGACACGGGGGCCGGCATCGTAAGCCGATCGAGGCCGCCGAATAAACGGCCTCACCACCCCCACACGACGTGAAGAACGGAAGGGCCGGAACCCGCTGCGGCGAACCGCCGAAGGTCCCGGCCCTGGGAAACTGGCGCGCGATACAGGATTCGAACCTGTGGCCTTCGGCTCCGGAGGCCGACGCTCTATCCAGCTGAGCTAATCGCGCTCGCGGGGGCGGTATGTAGTTCACACCCCCGCGAAACGCAAGGAGGTTCCCGTCCCGGTCCGCTGCGCCCCAACGCTCCAGACCCGCGTTCCATGCGGGCCGGCGAGGGGAGCGGTCGCCCGCGGGCGCGTGTCACGTCCGCGGGGGACCCGATTCTTGACCCCCGCTGGCACGGGCTGCTACGAATGAAGTGGTTCCGGGCGTTTCGCGTCGCAGCCAAGAGGGACGAATGGCCATTCGGGCTATCGCGGTAGAGGACGACGAGGCCGTCGCGAAGCTCATCGCTCAGGTCTTGACCTCTTACGGCGTCGAGGTCTGCGGGACGGCCGCCTCCGGAGAGGACGGGGTCGCGCTCGCGCGGCGCGAGAAGCCGGACATCGCGCTCGTCGATCTCGGCCTCCCGAAGATGAGCGGCGAGGACGTCATCGCCACCATCCGCCAGGAGCTGCCCAAGACCGCGTGCATCGCGCTCACCGCGGTGGACATCCCCGCGCGCGTGCTCGCGGCCATGCGGGCCGGCGCCTCCGGGTACATCCTCAAGCCCTTCCACGCCGCCGACCTCACCAAGGCGGTCGAGGACGTGATCTCGGGAGAGGCCGCGCCCATCAGCCCGCGCGCCGCCAAGGTGCTGCTCGCCGAGCTGCGCGGGGATCCGCCCGAGCAGCGCGCGAAGGACGGACCGGCGCTCTCGAAGCGGGAGCTCGAGGTGCTCCAGCTCCTCGTGCACGGCCACACCTACGCGGACGTGGCGCAGGCGCTCGGCATCGCCGAGGGCACGGTCCAGACGTACGTGAAGCGCATCTACGAGAAGATGGACGTCTCGACCAAGGCCGAGGCGGCCCTGCTGGCCGTCGCCCGCGGGCTCGTGAAACCGTAACGCGCGCGGCCAAGGCATCGATCTCCCGAGCGTTCCGCCGAGTCCTCCGTTAGGGTAGAAACGCCCCGCCGGCCGGATGTCACGCCAGGGTGCCTCCGGTCCGGGGGCTCCTTGACTTCGAGGGGTCCACCCCTATAATGAGGCCCTTTTTCCGGCCCGAGACGTAGCGCAAATGCGCGTCAATATTGATGAAATCAAAGACGCCGGCCTCCGGCGATCCTGGGACCTCACCCGGGAATCCACCGACGAGATGGTGGCCGGCGACCAGGCGGGATACCGGGCCCGGGGTCCGTTCCACGTCGAGGCTCGCCTGCAGAAGATCGACCGCCGGGTCCGGGTGGACGCGCGCGGCAAGGCCGAGCTGACGGTGCCGTGCGGGCGCTGTCTCGGGCCGGTCTCGATCGATCTGCCGGTGGAGTTCGAGCTGACGCTCGTGCCCCGCGAGGAGTACGAGGCCGCGCCTCGCGCCGGCCACGACGACAACACCGGGAAGGTGGCGGGCAGCTTCGGTCCCGGGGACGCGGAGGAGGAGGTCTACACCGGCAAGGTGATCGACCTCGACCCGCTCGTGCGTGAGCAACTCGTCCTGTCGCTGCCGGCGTATCCGGTCTGCCGCGAGGACTGCAAGGGGCTGTGCCCGGTCTGCGGAACGAACCTGAACGAGCGGGAGTGCGGGTGCGATCGCCACGTCCCCGACCCGCGCTGGGCGGGGCTGAAAGACATCAAGCTGCAGTAGAGTGAGCGGCTTTCCCGCTCGACAAGGAGTCAGTCGTGGGTCTTCCCAAGAAGAGGACGAGCAGCATGCGCCGCAACCGGCGCCGGGCCGCCAACTTCAAGCTCGAGGCCGTGAACGTGGTGAAGTGCCCGAAGTGCAAGGAGCCCGTGCTCCCGCACCGCGCCTGTCCCTCCTGCGGGACGTACAAGGGCGAGCAGATCACCGAGGCCAGCTAGCAAGGCCGTTCGTCGCTGATGCCCGAGACGATCGCGCCGGTGGCCGTGGATGCCATGGGGGGTGACAACGCCCCCGCCGCGATCGTGCAGGGTGCGGTTAACGCGGCGCGCAAGGGGATCCCGGTCCTGCTGGTCGGGCCCGAGGATGACGTGCGTGCCGCGCTCGCGCGCCAGCGTGTGCGCCCGGACCTCCCGGTCGAAGTTCACCATGCGTCCGAGGTGGTGGAGATGCACGACCACCCGGGGCAGGCGATGCGGCGGAAGCGGGACAACTCCATCCGCGTCTGCTTCGAGCTCGTGAAGTCGGGCCGCGCCTCGGCGATGGTCTCCGCGGGCAACTCGGGCGCGGTGATGGCCGGCGCGATCTTCGTGCTGGGGCGGGCCCCCGGGGTGGAGCGGCCCGCGCTCACCTCCGCGCTGCCGGCGCCCGGCGAGCCCATCCTCCTCGACCTGGGCGCGGTGGTGGACTGCAAGCCCATCCACCTCGTCCAGTTCGCGCTCATGGGCGAGTTGTACGCCCGCCGCGCGCTCGGCAAGCCGCGCCCGCGGGTGGCGATCCTCGCCAACGGGGAGGAGGAGTCGAAGGGCACCGACCTCACCCGCCTCGCCGCCGCCGCCCTGCGCCGGTCGAGCATCGAGTTCGTGGGCTACGCCGAGGGGCGCGACCTGCTCACCGGCGCGTTCGACGTCATCGCCACCGACGGCTTCACCGGCAACGTCGCCCTGAAGACGATGGAGGGCACGGCGCGCGTCGTGTCGGACACGCTCAAGCAGGAGCTCCGCAGCTCGCTCTGGGCCCGGCTCGGGACGCTGTTCGCGGGCGGGGCGCTCGTCCGCGTGAAGCGGAAGCTCGACTGGCGCGAGGTGGGCGGGGCGCCGCTCTTCGGGGTCGCGGGCGTGGGGTTCGTCTGCCACGGCCGCTCCGACGCCCTCGCCATCGAGAACGCCGTCCGGCGCGCCCACGCGGCGGCAGGCACCCACTTCACCGACGAGATCGCCGCGGCGGTCGCCCCCGCGGCGGCGCTGCTGGCCGAGGCCGACGGGAATGTGCCCCCGGCCGAAGCACCTGCCGGTCGGTCTCCGGCGGACCCACCGGTGCCGCGCGCTCCAGCGCGGGCCGACGCCTGATCCCGAGGTACGAGACTCGATGAGATCGTTCATCGCCGGTACCGGCTCCTACGCGCCCGAGAAGATCCTGACGAACGCGGATCTCGAGAAGATGGTCGAGACCAGCGATCAGTGGATCGTCGAGCGCACCGGCATCCGCGAGCGCCGCGTGGCCGCGCCGGACCAGGCAACGAGCGATCTCGCGCTTTTCGCCTCGGAGAAGGCGCTCCGCGACGCGGGGCTCCTGGCGGCGGATCTGGAGATGATCGTCGTCGGGACCATCACCGCCGACTACCCCTGGCCGTCGGCGGCGGCCGTCCTCCAGGGGAAGCTCGGAAACAAGAAGGCCTTCGCCTTCGACGTGTCCGCCGCGTGCGCCGGCTCCATCTACGCCCTGTCCGTCGCCGATCGCTACGTGGCGAGCGGCGCGGTGAAGAACGCGCTCGTCGTGGGCGTCGAGACCATCACGCGCATCACCGACTGGACCGACCGGAACACCTGCATCCTCTTCGGCGACGGCGCGGGCGCGATGGTCCTCCGCCCGAGCCCCGACTCGAGGCGCGGCCTGCTCACCACGCGGCTGCACGCGGACGGATCGCTCGTGCCGATGCTCTACCAGCCGGGCGGCGGCTCGCGGGATCCGATCTCCGAGAAGGTGGTCCGCGAGCGTTCGCACTTCGTGAAGATGAACGGGCGCGAGGTCTTCAAGGTGGCGGTCCGGGCGCTCGAGGAGTCGAGCCGCGAGGTGCTGGCGGCCGAGAAGCTCACCCCGGGCGACGTCGACGTCGTGATCGCGCACCAGGCCAACCGGCGCATCCTCGACGCGACGCTCTCCCGGCTCGCCATCCCGCCGGAGAAGTGCTGGATGAACCTCGAGAGGTACGGCAACACGTCCTCCGCCAGCCTGCCCATGACGCTCGACGAGGCCAACCGGGCCGGGTGGCTCGAGCCGGGCAAGATCGTCCTCATGATGGCGATCGGCGGGGGCATGGCCTGGGGCGCCGGCGTGGTCCGCTGGTAGGAGACGGAAACGGCAATGGGCAAGCTCGCGTTCATCTTCCCAGGCCAGGGCTCGCAGGCCGTCGGCATGGGCAAGGAGCTCCACGACGCCTTCCCCGAGGCCCGCGCGGTGTTCGAGGCCGTGGACGCGGCCCTCGGCGAGAGCCTCTCCGCGCTCTGCTTCGAGGGCCCCGAGGAGCGGCAGAGGCTCACCGCCAACACGCAGCCCTGCATCCTCACGGTCTCGGCCGCGGCCGCGGCGGTCCTCGCCCGGGCCGGCGTCCGGCCCGACCTCGTCGCCGGGCACTCGCTGGGCGAGTACTCGGCGCTCGTCGCCGCCGGCGCGTGCACCGTGGGCGAGGCCGCGCGCGCGGTCCGCGCCCGCGGCACGTTCATGCAGGAGGCGGTGCCGCCGGGGCAGGGGGCGATGAGCGCGGTGCTCGGGCTCGAGCCGGCGAGGGTGAAGGAGATCTGCGCTGAGGTCGCCGCCGCGGCGGCCCAGGTGGTCTCGCCCGCCAACTTCAACGAGCCCTCGCAGACGGTGATCGCGGGCGCAGCCGGCGCCGTGGAGCGGGCCGGGGCAAAGCTCAAGGAGGCGGGCGCGAAGCGCGTCATCCCGCTCCCGGTCTCCGCCCCGTTCCACTCGGCGCTCATGGAGCCGGTGAAGGCGCGGCTCGAGCCGGTGCTCCGGGGCATCGCCTGGAAAGAGCCCGCCTGCCCGGTGATGACCAACGTCGAGGCGGCGCCCAACGCCGATCCCGCCCGGATCGTCCCGCTGCTCGTGGAACAGGTCACCGCCCCGGTGCGCTGGATCGAGTGCGTCGAGCGGCTCGTCCGCGAGGGGGTGACGCGGATGGTGGAGGTCGGGCCGAAGACCGTCCTCGGCGGGATGGTCCGCCGCATCGACAAGAGCGTCGAGTTGTGGAACGTGGAGGATCGCGCTTCGCTGGAGAAGACCCTGGCCGCGGTCCGCGGCCTCGCGTAGGAGACGACGTGTTCGACTTCCAGGGGAAGATCGCGCTCGTGACGGGCGCCTCGCGCGGCATCGGCCGGGCGGTGGCGGTCACCCTCGCGAAGGGCGGGGCGAGCGTCGCGCTCAACTACGCCGGCAACGAGGCGGCTGCGGCGGAGGCGCTCCGGCTGGTGCAGGAGGCGGGGGCGCCGCGCGCGAAGCTCCACCGGTTCGACGTCTCCGACCCGGCAGCCTGTGCGGCGGCGGTGGACGTCATCGTCGGCGAGTGGGGCGGCCTGCACGTGCTCGTGAACAACGCCGGCATCGCCCTCGACCAGCTCGTCATGCGGGTGAAGGACGAGGACTGGAACCGTCAACTTCAGGTGAACCTCACCGGCGCCTTCAACCTCACGCGCGCGGTCTCGCGGCCGATGATGAAGCAGCGCGGCGGGGCCATCGTGAACCTCACCTCGGTGGTCGGCGAGATGGGCAACGCCGGGCAGGCGGCCTATGCGGCCACCAAGGCCGGCCTCATCGGGCTCACCAAGGCGGTGGCCCGGGAGCTCGCCTCGCGCGGCGTGCGCGTCAACGCGGTCGCGCCGGGCTACGTGGACACGGACATGACCCAGGCGCTGCCCGAGGCGGCGCGCACGAAGCTCACGGAGTTGATCCCGCTCGCGCGGATCGGCTCGGCCCAGGACGTGGCCGACGCGGTGGCCTTCCTCGCGAGCGATCAGGCGTCGTACGTGACCGGCGAGGTGCTGCGGGTCAACGGCGGGATGTACATGTAGCCGCGGGTTCTCGCGGCGGGACTCACAACGGAGGAAGCAAAGCCATGTCGGCAACCATCGAGCAGAAGGTCAAGAACATCATCGCGGATCAGCTGGGCGTGGGCGAGGAGGAGATCAAGCCGACCTCGAGCTTCATCGAGGACCTGGGCGCCGACTCGCTCGACATCGTCGAGCTCGTCATGGCCATGGAGGAGGAGTTCGAGGTCGAGATCCCGGACGAGGAGGCGGAGAACATCAAGACCGTCCAGGACGCGGTGAATTACATCACGACGCACAAGAAGTGAGCCGATCCGCTCCCGGGGGCGTGGCCCGCCCCGCCGCCCGGGCGATCGTGCGTTTCCCCGCTCGCCTTCGACGCTCTGGAGGACGGGCGGAAGTCCTTTTTGCCGGAATGAGGTGAGCGTCGATGAGCAGGCGTCGGGTGGTGGTGACGGGCCTGGGGCTGATCACGCCCGTCGGGGTCGGGGTCGAGGAGACCTGGAGCGCGCTGGTGTCGGGGAAGAGCGGCATCGGGCCGATCACCCTCTTCGACGCCTCGACCTTCCCGACCCGCATCGCGGGCGAGGTGAAGGGGTTCGATCCGGAGAAGTACATGGACCGCAAGGAGGTCCGGCGGAACGACCGGTTCATCCAGTTCGCGCTCGCCGCGGCCGACATGGCGATGCGGGACTCGGGGATCGACGTCTCGCGTGAGGATCCGGAGCGCGTCGGTGCCATCGTGGGCTCCGGCCTCGGCGGCCTCGCCACCATCGAGGATTCGCACCGGACCCTGATCGAGAAGGGCGTCCGGAGGATCAGCCCCTTCTTCGTGCCGAGCCTCATCGTGAACCTGGCCCCGGGCCAGATCAGCCTCCGCTACGGCATGAAGGGGCCGACCTTCTCGCCCGTCTCGGCGTGCGCCACCGGCAACCACTCCATCGGCGAGGCGATGAAGACCATCGAGCGCGGCGTCGCGGACGTGATGGTCGCCGGCGGCAGCGAGGCCACCATCACCCCGCTCGGCGTCGGCGGGTTCTGCGCCGCCCGCGCGCTCTCCGAGCGGAACGACGCCCCCGAGAAGGCGAGCCGCCCGTTCGACAAGGGCCGCGACGGGTTCGTCGCCGGCGAGGGCGCGGGAGTCCTCGTCCTGGAGGAGCTCGAGCACGCCCGCAGGCGGGGGGCGCGGATCTACGCCGAGCTCGTGGGCTACGGCGCCACGAGCGACGCGTACCACATCACCTCGCCTTCCCCGGAGGGCGAGGGCGGACAGCGGGCGATGCTGGCGGCGCTCGCCGACGCCAGCCTCGCGCCCGCGTCGGTCGGTTACGTGAACGCCCACGGCACCTCGACCCCGGCCGGTGACGTGGCCGAGTGCCAGGCGATCGCGAAGGTCTTCAGCGACCACGCGCGGAGCGGGCTCATGGTGTCCTCGACCAAGTCGATGATCGGCCACCTCCTCGGGGGCGCCGGCGGCGCCGAGGCGGTCGTGACCGTGCTCTCGATCGCGCGCGGCGTCCTCCACCCGACCATCAACGTCGAGGAGCAGGATCCCGAGTGTGCCCTGGACGTCATCCCGAACCAGGCGCGCGAGGTGCGCGTGTCGGCGGCCATGAGCAATTCCTTCGGCTTCGGCGGGACCAACGCGGTGCTGCTGTTCAAGAGGATCTGAAGCCCCGACGGCGAACATGCCCGCCAAGATCATCGCCAGCTCCGACCACGCCGGCACCGCGCTCCGCGCCGTGGCAGTGCGAGCCGCCGCGGAGTGCGGCTTCGAGGTGACGGACGTGGGCCCCGCGGCGGGCGCGCGCGCCGAGTACCCGGGGCAGGCCCGGCGGGTAGCGGAGGCGGTGGCGGCGGGGGACGCCCGGTTCGGGATCCTCGTCTGCGGGACCGGCATCGGGATGTCGATCGCCGCCAACAAGGTGCGGGGCGTCCGCGCGGCCGTGTGCACCACCGAGTACGAGGCCCGGATGGCCCGGGCGCACAACGACGCGAACGTCCTGTGCCTGGGCGAGCGGGTGCTGGGTCCGGGCGTCTGCGAGGGGATCGTCCGCGCCTTCCTCGAGACCGCGTTCGAGGGCGGGCGGCACGCCGAGCGGGTGCGTCTCCTGGAGGAGCCGGAGCGGCATTAGGCTCGTTGCCGGGGTCCGCCGGGAGAGGTATGAAACGCCTCTCCGGAGGAGCCCCCGCATGATGCCCACCCGCCCGCTGGCCGAGTCGGACCCCCAGATCGCACGCCTCCTGCGCGAGGAGACCCGCCGCCAGGCGGAAGGCCTCGAGCTCATCGCCAGCGAGAACTTCGTCTCGCCCGCGGTGCTGGAGGCGGTCGGCTCCACCCTGACGAACAAGTACGCCGAGGGATACCCGGGCAAGCGCTACTACGGCGGCTGCGAGGTGGTGGACCAGGTCGAGCAGCTCGCCATCGACCGCGCCCGGCAGCTCTTCGGCGCGGAGCACGCGAACGTGCAGCCGCACTCCGGGTCGCAGGCCAACATGGCCGCCTACTTCGCCCTCGGCCAGCCCGGCGACACCATCCTGGCGATGAGCCTCAACTTCGGCGGCCACCTCACCCACGGCTCCAAGGTCAACTTCTCCGGCAAGCTCTTCAACATCGTCCCCTACGGCCTCCGCCAGTCGGACGAGACCGTGGACATGGACGAGGTGGCGAAGCTCGCCCGCGAGCACAAGCCGAAGATGCTGATGGTCGGCGCGAGCGCCTACCCGCGCACGCTCCACTTCGACCGGTTCGCGGAGATCGCGCGCGAGACCGGCATGGCGATGATCGTGGACATGGCCCACATCGCGGGCCTGGTCGCGGCCGGGCTCCACCCCTCGCCCGTGCCCCACTCCGAGATCGTCACCACCACCACGCACAAGACCCTGCGCGGCCCGCGGGGCGGCATGATCCTCTGCCGCGAGGCCCACGCCAAGACGCTCAACTCGCAGATCTTCCCCGGCATCCAGGGCGGGCCGCTCGAGCACGTCATCGCGGGCAAGGCGGTGGCGCTCGGCGAGGCGCTCCGGCCCGAGTTCAAGGAGTACCAGCGGCGGATCGTCGAGAACGCCCAGGTCCTCGCCGAGGGTCTGAAGGGCGCCGGCCTGCGCCTCGTCTCCGGCGGGACCGACAACCACCTCATGCTCGTCGACCTCCGGCCCAAGAAGCTCACCGGCAAGGTCGCGGAGGACGCCCTCGGCGCCGCCGGGATCACGGTCAACAAGAACATGATCCCCTGGGACCCGGAGAAGCCGACCCAGACCTCCGGCATCCGCGTGGGCACGCCGGCCCTCACCAGCCGAGGCATGGGCGCGCGCGAGATGACGATGGTCGCGGCGCTCATCGGCCGCGTGCTCGACGCGCCCGGTGACGAGGCGGTGCGGGCCCGGGTTCGCGGCGAGGTGAAGGACCTCTGCTCGCACTTCCCGATGTACGTCGATCGACAGTGAACCCCGAATGCGCTGCCCCTTCTGCGGACACCTCGAGGATCGCGTGGTCGACTCCCGCGAGGCGCAGGAGGGGCAGGTCACGCGCCGGCGGCGGGAGTGCCTCTCCTGCAAGGGCCGCTTCACGACCTACGAGCGGATCGAGGAGATCCTCCCGCAGGTGGTGAAGAAGGACGGGCGCCGCGAGGGGTTCGATCGGCGCAAGATCGTCGACGGGGTGGCCACCGCCTGCCAGAAGCGGCCCGTCTCCGCGGAGCAGATCGAGGCGCTCGTGGCCGGCGTGGAGCGGGAGCTGGCGGAGCTGGGCGAGCGCGAGATCCGCACGACGGTGATCGGCGAGGCGGTGATGCGCCGGCTCCGGAGCCTCGACGAGGTGGCCTACGTGCGCTTCGCCTCCGTCTACCGGGCCTTCCGCGACGTGGGCGAGTTCATGACCGAGCTCGAGCGGCTCGCGCGCAGGAACAGCGTCGGCGGGGGCGGGGAGCCGGGGGCGTGAGAGCGGCTGAACGCCCTGAGCGTAGGGCCCGCGCAGCGGCCCCTGAGTCGAAGCGCGGCGCGGAGGCCGAGGCCTTCATGCGCGAGGCACTCGCCGAGGCGCGGCGCGGGCTGGGAAGGACGAGCCCGAACCCCGCGGTCGGGGCGGTGGTGGTCCAGGAC
>JAEZXM010000263.1 GCA_023419875.1 Pseudomonadota bacterium
AGCGAGGAGCGGCGCGCGCGAAGCGGCGGCCGCCCGCGGCCCGGTCACGGCACGAGCACGATCTTCCCCGCGATCTCCCCGCGCTCCTTCAGCTCGTGGGCCCGCCGGATCTCGCCGAGCGGCACGACCGCCCCGACCACGGGGGAGAGCTTCCCCTCCGCGCGCAGCGCCAGGAGGCGGGCGAGATCCTCGGGGATCGTCGGATCGTCCTTGCCGCGCCGTCCGCCGATCCCGTAGAGCGCGATGCGGCGCCCCGCCGGGAACAGCCGGTACGCGGCGAAACGCAGGAGCGTGGCCGCGAGCACGCGTCGACCGCCCCGCGTCGCGGACGAGACGCCGTAGACGACGAGCCGGCCGCCGGGGCGCAGGACGCTCCGCGAGCGGGCGAGGTGCGATCCGCCGACGTGGTCGAAGACCGCGTCCACGCCGGTGCCCGTGCGCTCCCGCACCACCTTCACGAAGTCCTCGCTCCGGTAGTCGATGGGGACGCCGCCGAGCCGCGCCACGACCTCGTGCTTCGCCCGGGACGCCGTGCCGAAGGCCACCGCTCCCCGGAGCCGCGCGAGCTCGAGCAGCGCCGTGCCCACGCCGCCTCCCGCGCCGTGGACGAGGACCCGCTCGCCGGGCTCGACGCGCGCGACGCGCTCGAGCATCTGCCAGGCGGTGACGTGGTCGAGGACGAGCGCGGCGGCCTCGGTGCTCTCGACCCCCGCCGGCACGCGGACGAGGAGCCGCTCCGGCACATGAACCCGCTCCGCATTCGCGCCGTTCACGACGAACGCCGCGACCCGATGACCCGGAGCGAACCGCGTCGCCCCCGCCCCGCAGCCCTCGACCTCACCGGCGAGGTCGTAGCCCGGCGTGAGCGGGGGGCGCATCCCCGGGACGAGCCCGCGCCGCTTCTGCACGTCCCCGTAGGCGACGCCCGACGCGAGGACCCGGACCTGGACCAGGCCGGGCCCCGGCGGCCCGATCTCCTCCTCGACGACGTCGATGACCTCGGGTCCGCCGATGCTGCGGATGATGGCCCGCCGGTTCCGCATCCTGTTCTCTCGCCTCCGGTCAACCGCCCCAGTGTTTCTGACCGGTCTTCTCGAAGTACTTGTCGAGCACCAGGAGCGAGATGAGCTTCTCCCTGCGCCGATCCTTGAACTGCGCCACGTGGAGGTTGGCGTTCCTCGCGATCTCGACCGCCTCGCCCGGATGGGCCATGTAGTGATGCAGCTTCTCCTCGAGGTCGGAGTAGTCCTCCCTGATGCAGACGTAGTGGACGCCGGGGAGGAGCTTCCCCTCCATGAACCAGGTCTCGAACTTCGGCCGGGGCATCACCGCCACCGAGCTCGACGACATCACCCACTTGAGGCTGCTCGCCACGTCGTGGCCCTCGATGCAGAGGATGAACTTGTAGTCGAGCTGCTGGTCGATCGTCATGCGCTCCGCCTGCCAGGCCGGGTTGCCGCCGCGGCGGTTCGTCTGCCCCACGTCGCAGAGCGGGTGCCCGCGATACAGCTCGAGGAACCGGGCCCGCTGCGGCTGGTTCACGGCGGCGCGGAACACCAGCATGTCCTTCTTGGAGGCGAACGGCCGCCGGTCGTTCACGAAGGTGAAGTGGCGCACCTTGTTCAGCTTCAGGAGCACCGAGTTGGCGTTGTCGCCGTCCACGGGGCGGCTCTTCACGACCGAAGGGACCGGCGGCACGTGCGCCACGTCGCCGAAGACGTGGGCGAGCCTGAGGTCGCCGTCGAAGTACCTCGCGACCTGCAGCGTGTCGAGCACGTAGACGTTGTGCTTCTTCTGGAGCTCGAGGTCACGGATGCGCGGCGTGTCGCCGGAGAGAGGCTTGGGGCCCTCGAGCTTGTTGTAGTAGTCCACCCGGCCCGCGACGTACCCCGCGTCGAACCTGGAGGCCATGGCCAGCTCCCGCCGGAGCTGTCGCCGGAACACGAAGCGCGGGACCGCGAGCTCGAGGACGTTCCGCGTGTAGTACGCGAGCTTGTTGTTCTTGTGCCGTTCGATCGGCACCTTGAAGGGCAGCTTCATGGAGACGTCCGGGAGAACGATGCCATGCCACCTCGCGGCGGATCCAGGCCTACCGCGTCTCCCGGACCAGCCAGTCGAGATACGCCGCGCTCCCGTCCTCGACGGGCAGCGCGATCACCTCGGGCACCTGGTACGGGTGGAGCGCCAGCGTCCGGTCGCGCAGCGCCTCGAACCGGTCCCGCGTGGTCTTGAGGACGAGCAGCGCCTCGGCCTCGTCCTGCACCCTCCCCTCCCACCAGTAGATCGACCGTACTCCAGGGACGAGGCTCGCGCAGGCGGCGAGCCGCTCGCCGACCAGCGCGCGGCCGAGCTCGAGGGCCTTCTCCGCGGAGGGCGCGGTGACGAGGACCACGAGGGCGGATGGGTCGGGGGTCATCGGCGGGGATCCTACTCCTCGCAGGGGACGTGCGCCGCTTCGCGTTCAGGTGCACGGCTCGAGGGAGTAGGCTCCAGGCGATGACGACGACCGCACCGCCGCCAACGAACCGGATCCTGCTCCGCGCCATCGCAGCGTTTCTGGCGATGCCGGCGACGGCCGCCGGGATCGTTCCGTGGCTGCTCCTCCGGAGCGATCGCTGGCGGGGCGCGCCGCAGGCGCCCGGCGCGGCGCTGGCGGCGCTCGGCGTGGTGGGCCTGCTCTGGTGCGTCCGCGACTTCTACGTGATCGGGAAGGGGACGCTCGCGCCCTGGGCGCCGCCGCGCCGCCTGGTCGTGCGAGGGCTCTACCGGATCGTGCGGAACCCCATGTACGTGAGCGTCCTCGCGATCGTCTGCGGCATCGCCTGGTGGCGCGCCTCTCCCGTCGTGGCCGCGTACGCGGCGGCGCTCGCGATCGCGTTCCACCTGCGGGTGGTCGTGAACGAGGAGCCCGTGATGGCGCGGCGTTTCGGCGAGGAGTGGACCGCGTACCGGGCCCGGGTCCGGCGGTGGATCCCGGGGGCGCCGCGGCGGGGGTGGTGACGAGCGAGTTCAGCGCCGGAACGAGGCGACCAATACGAGCCGGCGAGCTGGCCCAGCTCGTCGTCGCTCTCGAGCTCCACCCGCTGCGAGAGGTCCCCCGGGGTGGCGATCCGCGACGCGTCCCCGCTCACCGGACCCGCGGCCGGATGACCGTCACGTGGTTCCTCAGCGCCCCGGCGCCCCGGCCCCTCTGATCGCCGTCGAAGACCCCGAGCTCCTCGACCTCGTAGCGCTGGCAGAGCTCCGGCCCGAGCACCTCCGCGGGCGCCTCCGGAGACAGCAGCACGAGCGGCGGATCGACGGGCGGTGTCGGCTCGAGGCGTGGGTCCCAGAAGCCGATCTCGCGCCCGCTCGCCCAGACCACCTCGATGAACTTCCCGCGGACGCCCGCGCTCCGGAAGAAGGGCATGCCGGCGAGGTCGGCGCGATGCCGGAGCTCCTGGTACGGCCTGAAGCCGCGGTTCGTCGTCGCGATCTTGGGCAACTGTCCGGCCGCGAGCACGCAGACGGCGGCTGCCAGAGCCACGGTCGCGCCCCAGACCACGACCGGCTCCTTTCGCCACGCCGCGCGCGCGAGGACGAGGCCCAGCGACCAGAACACCAGCGCGCCGGCGATCGTCAGGAGCGGATCGGGCGTGAAGCCGTTCCGCCGAATGACCCACCACATGACGACGGGCAGGGCGAAGCTCCCGAGCGCCTTCACCGAGGCGTCGAGGCGGAGCACGAAGGTGTCGGCCCGCGTCGCCGTCCCGTCGCGGTAGGCGTCGACGAGCGATCGAACGTAGAACGCGGTGAGCATCGCGAGCGGCAGGAGGACGGGGAGCAGATACCGCTCCTTCTTCTCCGGGAAGATCGAGAGCAGGAGCACGCCCGCCCATACCCAGCCCGCGAGGAGCCCGTGGACGCCGGACCGCCCCAGGCGCCGGCGCGCGTACGGGAACACGAGCGCCGCAGCTCCGAGAACGGCCCACACGCCCGACTGGACGGGGAAGCTCCAGTAGTGGAAGAACGGCCGCACGTTGCGCCCGAGCCAGGCCGAGGACTCCTTCCGTGCGACCTCCGCGGAGAGCTCCGGGTGCGCCAGGTAGACGTGGAGCGGCCATGCCGCAGAGATGACGATCGCGACCAAGGCCGCGAGCAGCAGCGGACGCGCGTGCGCCTTGAACGGCGCCGCCCCCGAGGACGCCGCCCTGGCGATGAGGTACGGCAGGAGCAGCGCGTAGAAGGCGACGGGACCCTTGGAGAGGAACGAGAGGCCCATCAGCAACCCGGCCAGCACGAACGGGAGGAGGCGCATGCGGTCGCGCGCCATCCCGCGATGGAGCTGCCAGACCGCGCCGAGCATGAACGCGTGGCAGAAGATGTCCCAGGTGATGTTGCGGGCCATGACGACCACGTAGAAGGACGTGGCCGCCGTGGCAGCGGCGAGGAACGGAGTCGTCTCGTCGTCCGTCAGCTCCCTCGTGAGCGCGAGCAGGAACAGGACCAGCAGGGCCGCCGCCGCGGCGGCGGGCAACCGGAGGAGCGCGAGCCGGTCGGGCCCGACCGCCGACATCACGGCGGCCGCGGCCCAGGTCGGGAGCGGAGGCTTCTCGAGCCGGGGCTCGCCATTCATCGTCGGGGAGAGCCAGTTGCCGTCCTCGAGCATCTCGCGCGCGGTGGCGAGGTTCCGCGCCTCCATGATGTCTTCCGGGAACGCGCCCGAGTTCGACACGAACGTGAGCCCCATGAGCACGAGGAGCAGCGCGCTCCAGCTCCTGCGCGAGCTCACGCGCGCCTCTTCAGGAGCAGGTTCCTCGCGTACGCGATGCCGCCGCCGACCTGACCGACGAACAGCACGGGATCCCGCCTGAACGCCGCGTAGATCACGATCATCAGCGACCCGATCAGGCTGATGCCCCAGAACCCGCTCGAGAGGACCGACTCCTTCCTCGCCTCGGACTCGATCCACTGCACGACGAAGCGGAACGTGAAGACGAGCTGCCCGACGGTTCCGAAGGCGAGGAGCCAGAACGGGACCTCCGCGTTCCGGACCAGCTCGCCGACGTTTCCCGGCGCGCCCGACGAGAGATAGGCGATGCTCGCCAGCGGCACGAGGTAGACCGCCCAGCGGACCACCGGCGCGACCGTCAGCCAGCGCTCCTTCAGATGCAGGTTGCGGATGTAGATGAAGTAGACGACGAGCTGCCCGACGACGATGGCGAAGTCCCGCCGCAGCACCCCGTACACGAAGAACACGATGGAGCCGAGCAGACTGAGCTGCCAGAACAGGACCGGAGACAAGGACTTGCCGGCCCTCTCCGACTGGAACCACTGCACGATGATCCGGGCGCTGAAGAGGAGCTGCCCGAGGATCCCGGCCGAGAAGACCCAGAGCGAGGTGCGCGTCATCGTGAGCATCATCCCTGCTTCGCAACCTCGTACTTGATGGTCCGGCTCCGCATCCACCGGAAGGCGAGGAGATCGGCGGCCGGCCCGAGGAGCCGGTTCCACAGGTGGTACTTCGGCTTGCCCGCGAGGCGCGGGAAGTGGCGGACCGGCACCTCCTTCACGCGTCCCCCGTGGAGGAGCACGAGGGCGGGCAGGAAGCGGTGCATGCCCTTGAAGAACGGGATCCGCCTCGCGACGTCGGTCCGGATGATCTTGAGCGGGCAGCCCGTGTCCGAGACGCCGTCGTGGGTGAACGATCGACGGATCGCGTTCGCGATCCGGGAGGACACCTTCTTCACGAACCCGTCCCTCCGTTCCTTCCGCACCCCGACGACGAGGTCGTGGTCGGCCGCGAACTCCATCAGCGCGTCGAGATCGTCGGGTGACGTCTGCAGGTCGGCGTCGATGTAGCCGGCGTACGGCGTCGTGACGTGGTCGAACCCCGCCTTGAGCGCGGTGCTGAGCCCGTCGTTCCGCCGCAGGTGGAGGAAGCCGAAGCGCGGGCTCGCGGCGCACAGCTGCTCGATCGCCTCGGCGCTGCGATCCGTCGACCCATCGTTGACGAAGAGGACCCGTGCGTCGATCGGCGTCCTGGCGAGCCAGGTCGAGAGGGCCTCGCCGAGCCGCGCGAGGCTCTCCTCCTCGTTGTAGACCGGGACGACGACGGTGAGCCTGGCTGTGGAGCCTTCCATGCGATCCCTCATCGGACCGCGCCGGGCGCCCGCTGCGCCGCCGGCTCACCGCCGCCGGCGGGTCGGATCGCGGCCGCGTTCCGCGGGAAGAGGCTGACCAGCAGGAAGACGACCGCCGCCGCGAGCTCGAGCAGCTCGTGGCGCAGCCGAGAAGGCACGAGCGCGATGGCGACGAAGGCGGTCGCGAGAGCGACGGCGTGGAGCGCCTTCGGCACCGGCACACCGGCGCCGTCGACGAGGCGCGCGAACCGGGGCCTGGCGCGGTGGAGGAGGGGCAGCACGACGAGATAGAGCGCCGCGCAGACGGACAGGAGCTGCGAGAAGACGAGCTTGTTCACCTTCACGCCGGATACGACGAGGTTGTGCAGGTTCGTCTCGCGCTGGGCGTTGTGCGCGACGAAGAACTCCGAGCTCGACCAGCGGAAGAGGTGCTGTCCCCAGCTCAGCTCCTCGCCCGCAGCGAAGAGGCCCAGCGCAGCGAGCCCGGCCCAGGTGAGCGCGTGCAGTGGGCGCAGGCTCCCGTCGCGCGGCCGCAGCCTCGACAGGGCCGCGCCCGCGGCGACGAGGAACGCGATCGCGGTGCCGAGCTCGATCGGCCCGTTCTCGGCGGCGTACCGCCGCTCGTACCAGGCGAGGTCGAGGCGGGCGCCCACGACGCCGGCGGCGAGGGCCACGGCGATGAGCGCGAGCAGGGCGATCTCGACGGGGTGACGTGTCTTCATCGAGCGAACGGCTATCGCGAGGACAGGGGCAACGTGCTCCTCACATGCGGGGCGGCAAACGGATGCGAGGGCCCGCATCGGATGCTCGGGCGCTTCGAGCGCCATGGTCAGTCGTCGTCCTCTGCTGCATCGCCGGAGGGCTCCTGCATGGGGGCCGCTCCGTTCGCGTAGACCTGGGCCGCGCCGTGCCGATAGACGAGACCGCCGCCGGCCTCTCCGGTCCGATAGCCGAGCGCCAGCACGAGCACCGTGCCGAGGGTCGCGGCGGCTGCCGCCGGGAGCCCGACGGCGCGGCGGGCCAGGGCACCCGCGCCGATCATGAGCGCGAGCACGGCGCCTCCGGCCCAGACGAAGGCCTCCGCCGCCTCCTCGTGCGCCTCGACGATCGGTTCCGCCACGACCCGCTCGACGCGATCGGACTCCGCCTCGCCCGTCCGGAGTGCCAGGAGACCCGAACCGACCAGGATCCCCTGCAGGGCGATCGCGAGCACCCATACGCGGTGGGGGAGCCAGCCGCGCCACCAGCCGAGCAGCAGGGCCCCGGAGACGAGCGGCATGAGCACGCCCAGCGCGAGGGGGACGTGTACCACCTTGGGGTGAAAGAGGAGAGCATCCATGGTAGGTGTCCCTTCGGTCGACGCCGACAGGAAGGTGTGGGGGACCTACGCGCCCCGGGCCATCCAGCATCCGTGGCATCCACAGGATCCAACCCCTTGGAACCGCATCGACTCACATCCGGAGGATGGCTCCTCGCCGCGGTCGCGGCGCTCGGGGGAGTGGCCGCGCTCGCGGTGCTCGACCTCACGTTCGATCTGCGCGAGGGAACGACGATGGGGCACGCGGTCGTGGAGACCGCCGTGGTGCTGGTAGCGCTCCTCACCGGTCTCCTTCTTTCGAGACACCTCATCGCGTTCGTGCGAGCGGCCCGGGTCTCGAGCGAGCGCGCAGCCGAGCTTTCGCTGCAGCTCGCGGCCCAGGAGGCGGAGGCCGTCCGCTGGCGGAGCGAGGCGCGAGACCTGCTCCAGGGGCTCGGGGCCGCCCTCGGTCGCCAGTTCCAGCGATGGGGGCTGTCGGCCGCGGAGGAAGAGGTCGCGCTCCTCCTCCTGAAGGGCCTGAGTCACAAGGAGATCGCCGCCGCCCGCGGGATCACCGAGGCGACCGCGCGGCAGCAGGCGCGGGCGGTCTATCGAAAGGCGGGGCTCTCCGGGCGAAACGACCTCGCCGCTTTCTTCCTCGAGGATCTCCTGCTTCCCCCCGGGTCGAGTGAACGCGCCTCCTCGGGAGAGTGACGGCGGGCCGGCCTCACCCCGCCCGTTCGTACACGCGCACGTGGTCGACCCGGAGCTGTGCCGGGAACTTCGTCGTCTCGTCGGGTAGGCCCGGCCACGTGCCTCCGACGGCCAGGTTCAGGATCACGTAGAAGGGCTTGTCGAACAGCCAGTGCTCCGGCACGGGCAGGTCCCTGGGCGTGAGCGTCTGGAAGTTCACCTCGTCGATGAAGAAGCGCAGCACCCCCGGCTCCCACTCCACCGCGTAGACGTGCTCGGCGTCGGAGAGCACGCCCGACGGGAGCTTGTACGAACCGTGAATGCCGCCCCCGCCGTGGAAGGAGGCCCCGTGGATGGTGGCGTGCGCGGTGGCCGGCTCCTTGCCGATGACCTCGACGATGTCGATCTCGCCGCAGCCGGGCCAGGCCACCTTCTTGAAGTCGTCGCCGAGCATCCAGAACGCCGGCCAGAGCCCCTGGCCGGTGGGCACCTTCATGCGGGCCTCGATCCGGCCGTAGGTGAAGCTCGCCTTGCCGGCGGTGCTGATCCGGCCGGAGGTGTAGTCGTTGCCGAAGTACTCCTCCTCGCGCGCCTCGAGCACGAGGAACCCGCCCTCCAGCCGGACGTTCTCGGGCCGCGACGTGTAGAACTGGAGCTCGGCGTTGTTCCACAGCCCGCCCTGCTCGTGGACCCACTTCGACGGATCGAGCGTGGCGCCGTCGAACTCGTCGTTCCAGACGAGCTTCCAGCCTTCACGCGCCGTGGGGTCCTTCGCCGCGGCGGCGGGCGCAGGTCCCGACGCGGGCGCCGGCGCCGGTGCGGGCGGCCCCGAGGAGGAGGTCGAGGAGGTCGCGCACCCGACGAGCAGGGCGGCGAGGAGGGTCGGGACGGCGCGAAGGAGGGCGGCGAGGGCTGTGCGGACCATCTCCGGTGCGTACCGCTCCGGCGCGCGCCCGGTCAACACCACGCGCGCGGGGGGCGGCGCGCGTCTCCCGCGAAACGCGAAGCAGCCTGAGGCCCATCAGGGATCGCACGCGCCGACTGACGTTGACGAACAGTCGTGCTACTCATCCGTTCAGTCCGGATGACCCCGCTCACGATCATCGCCGCCGCACTACTCCTCGCTCGGCAAGACCGGCACCCGCGCCGCGGGGGCGGCGTGGGCGCCGGGGCGGTGCCCGAACAGGCTCCCGTACACCACGCCGGTGATCCCGAGCAGGACGCCGAGGGCGGTCGCGCCGCCGAAGGGCTCGCCCACGAGGAGCGCCCAGACGTACGCGGACACCGGCGTGAGCTGCTGCCAGACGGCGGCCTCCGGGACCGAGAGCGCCCCGTACGCCTCGGTCATCGCGAGCTGCGCGAGGGCGGCGGCCACCCCGGTGGCGAGCGCGGCGGCCCAGGCCCAGGGATCCGCCGTCCAGCCGGTCCACGCCGGCGGGACGGAGACGAGGAGCCCGCCGAGCGAGAAGGCGAAGAAGATCGTCGGCGCGTTGACCGCCTGGGCCGACGACCGGAGGGCGCGGATGGAGGTCACCGCCACGCCGCCCGCGACGCCGGAGAGGATCCCGAAGACCTCGCCCCAGCCGAGGCCGAGCCGCAGGTCGCCGCCCCCCAGCACGAGGAACACGCCGGCGCTGGCGAGCGCGAGCGCCAGCGCGAGGTGGAGCGTGGGTCGTTCACCCAGCGTCACGATGGAGATCCCCACCGCGAAGATCGGGAACAGGTTGTTGAGCAGCGTGGCCTCGCCGGCTGGGATCCGGGCGAGGGCGAGGAAGTAGAGCAGCGCCGCCGCCCCGCCGACGAGCCCGCGGACCGCCAGGAGCCCGTGGCGCGCAGGCCGAAACGTGCCCGGCCGCATGGCGAACAGCGCCACCACCGCCGCGAGCCCCACTCCGAACCGGATGGTGGCGATCTGCGCGCCCGTCATCCCCCGCCCGGCCGCCACCCGGACGAGCAGGGCGGCGAGGCCGAACGACACCGCGGAGGCGAGCATCAGGGCGCGGCCGCCTGCGGCCGGATGTGTCATGGGTCCGATGTACCACGCCACCATCGCCCCCCCGGGGCGGGTGTCCGCCCGGGCGGCCTCTTGCCGCGGGTGGACGCGCGTTTGCGCCTCCTGGCCATTGTCCTGCCCGTCCGTTAAGAAAGGGCCCCTCATGAGCGAGCCCGACTTCATCACCGTCAAGGGCGCCCGCGAGCACAACCTCAAGTCGGTCAGCCTCCAGATCCCCAAGAAGAAGCTGGTGGTCTTCACCGGGGTGTCCGGGTCCGGCAAGTCGTCGCTCGCCTTCGACACCCTCTACGCCGAGGGGCAGCGGCGGTACGTGGAGTCCCTCTCCAGCTACGCCCGGCAGTTCCTCGGGCAGATGGAGAAGCCCCACTACGAGACCATCCGGGGGCTCTCGCCGACGATCTCGATCGAGCAGAAGGCCGCCTCCAACAACCCGCGCTCGCCCGTCGGCACGATCACCGAGGTCCACGATTACCTCCGCGTGCTCTACGCCTCCATCGGCGTGCAGCACTGTCCGAGCTGCGGCCGATCGGTGGGCAAGCAGACCGCCCAGCAGATCGTGGACTCCATCCTCGGCCTGCCGGAGGGCTCGCGCATCCTGGTGCTCGCCCCGCTCGTCCAGAACCGCAAGGGCGAGTACCGGGACCTCCTCGGCGACGTGCAGAAGCGCGGCTTCGCGCGCGTGCGCGTGGACGGGATGATCCACGCGCTCACCGACCGCCTCTCGCTCGACAAGAAGCTGAAGCACGACGTCGAGCTGGTGGTCGATCGCCTCGTCGTGAAGGAGGGGATCCGCTCCCGCCTCACCGACTCGGTCGAGACCGCGCTGCGCGAGGGCAAGGGCACGCTCATCGTCGCCGAGGCCGACAAGGAGCAGAAGGTCGGGCCGGGGATCGACCCCGAGGAGTACAAGCGCCACGACCGCTTCTACTCCGAGCAGAACGCCTGCCACGCCTGCGGCCTCTCCTTCGGCGAGCTCGCGCCCCAGGCCTTCTCCTTCAACTCGCCGCTCGGCTCCTGCCCCGAGTGCCAGGGCCTGGGGACGCGGCTGGAGATGGATCCGGACCTCATCGTCCCCGACCCGTCGCTCACCATCCGCGAGGGCGCGGTCGAGCCCTGGGCGGGCAGCATGGAGCGCGGCGAGGGCTGGACCTTCGAGTTCGTGGAGCACCTCTCGCGCGCGCTCAAGCTGGACCTCGACACGCCCTGGTCGAAGCTCTCGAAGCGCGACCGCGACCTCGTCATGCTGGGCAGCGACGCGGTCTCGAACGGCAACCGCCCGCGCATCGAGTGGGAGGGCGTCGTCAACCAGCTCCTCCGCCGGTTCCGCCAGACCACCTCCGAGGGCATGCGTCGCTGGTACATGCGCTACTTCTCGGACAAGCCGTGCCAAGTCTGTCGGGGCGAGCGGCTCCGCCCGGAGAGCCGGGCGGTCCGGATCCGCGAGAAGGGGATCGTCGAGCTCTCGCGGATGACCATCGTCGAGGCGCACGGCTGGCTCGGCGCGCTCGACCTCAAGGGCAACGACGCGCGGATCGCCGACGAGCTCCTCAAGGAGATCCGCAACCGCCTCAAGTTCCTCCTCGACGTCGGCCTCGGGTACCTCACCCTCGACCGGCCCGGGCCCTCGCTCTCCGGCGGCGAGAGCCAGCGCATCCGGCTCGCCTCGCAGATGGGCTCGGAGCTCACCGGGGTCATCTACATCCTCGACGAGCCGTCGATCGGCCTCCACCAGCGCGACAACGGCAAGCTCCTCGCCACCCTGAAGCGCCTCCGCGACGTCGGGAACTCCGTCATCGTCGTCGAGCACGACGAGGAGACGATGGAGGAGGCCGACTGGATCGTGGACTTCGGCCCCGGCGCGGGAGCGCACGGCGGCGAGATCGTCGCCGAGGGCACGCCGGCGGAGGTGAAGAAGAACCCGGCGTCCCTCACCGGCGCGTATCTCGCCGGGCGGGCGGAGATCCCGCTCCCCGAGCGGCGGCGGACGGACGACCACGGGGCGATCACCGTCGACGGCGCCCGGGAGAACAACCTCAAGAACCTGACCGCGACCTTCCCGCTCGGGCGGCTCGTCGCGGTGACCGGCGTCTCCGGCGCGGGGAAGTCCACCCTCGTGAACGCCATCCTCAGGCCGGCGCTGATGCGGCACCACTACGGCACGCGCGAGGTGCCCGGAAAGCACGACCGGCTCGGCGGCGCCGAGCTCGTCGACAAGGTCATCGACATCAACCAGCAGCCGATCGGCCGCACCCCGCGCTCCAACCCAGCGACCTACACGAAGCTCTTCGACGGCGTGCGCGACGTGTTCGCGCAGACGCCGGAGGCGCGCGCGTTCGGCTACCAGCCCGGGCGATTCAGCTTCAACGTGAAGGGCGGCCGGTGCGAGGCGTGTCAGGGCGACGGGATGAAGCTCGTCGAGATGCACTTTCTCGCCGACGTGCTCGTGCCCTGCGAGGTCTGCGGCGGCAAACGGTTCAACGAGGCCACCCTCCGCGTCGCGTTCAAGGGCAAGAACATCGCCGAGGTCCTCGACCTCTCGGTCTCCGAGGCGACGGAGCTTTTCCAGCACCACCGCGAGATCGCCCGGGTGCTGCGCACGCTCGAGGACGTGGGCCTCGGCTACATCAAGCTCGGCCAGCCCTCCCCCACCCTCTCCGGCGGCGAGGCGCAGCGCATCAAGCTCTCGCGCGAGCTCGCCCGCGTGGGCACGGGACGGACGCTGTACATCCTCGACGAGCCCACCACCGGCCTCCACTTCGAGGACGTGAAGCGGCTCCTCCACGTCCTCGACCGGCTCGTGGACGCAGGCAACACCGTGGTGGTGATCGAGCACAACCTCGACGTCATCAAGTGCGCCGACTGGATCATCGATCTCGGCCCCGAGGGCGGCGACGAGGGCGGCCGGATCATCGCCGAGGGGACGCCGGAGGAGGTCGTGCGGGTGAAGGCCAGCTTCACCGGTCAGCACCTCGCCAAGGTGCTCGACGCGCACGCGGGGCGGCGGCGGCCCGCCGCGCGCGGCGCCGTGAGCCGGACGGCGTGAGGTGAACCCCTCTTCGCTGCCCCCCCTCCCGACGGTCACTGTTTCGCGAGTCGGCGTCCTCGTCTAGATTGCGCCCCCATGCCGAACCTCGACCCCGAAGAATTGCTCGCCCTCCTGCGCGACCCGAACGTGGAGAGCCAGGAGATCGCCGCCCGCGCGGGCGTCGCCCGCGAGGAGGCCGGCCGCGCCGCCCGGCTCTTGATGGCGCTGCCCAAGGCGAAGCCGGAAGAGGTGGCGACCCTGCCAGGCCCGCTCGCGCTCGCGATCGCGCGCGTCGCGCTCGGCGCCTCGCGCGTCGATCTGCTGCAGGCGCTCGCCGCCCACGCCGAGAAGGACGTCGTCAAGGAGGCGAAGCGCTGCCTCCACGTGCTCAAGGCCCGTGGC
>JAEZXM010000287.1 GCA_023419875.1 Pseudomonadota bacterium
CCGCGTACCCTCGGTTGGGCTCCTTGGTGACCAGCCCCTCCGCCTCCATCCGGGCCAGCGCCTCCCGCACCGGCGTGGGCGAGACCCGCAGCGAGCGGGCCAGGGCGTCGATGTTCAGGCGGGCGCCCGCCTCCGCGTGGTGGTTCATGATCATGTCCACCAGCACGCCGTGCACGTCGGCGGCGAGGGGCGCGCGATCGGCCAGGCGCCGTCCCGCCTCCGAGGAGCGGACCACCTCGTCGATGTCTGCGTGGATCACGGGCGCCTCCGGTCCGTCGATCGTCGGGCGCGTGGCGGGCCGGCTCCTCCGGCCGCCACGCCCAGACCCAACATAGTACATCCTATAGGATAGACGCCATACGATCGCACGTTAAAGCTCCGTCCACCTCGGGGGGGTGGAGGATGCCGGTGACGTCAGGCGAGCGTGCCGCGAAGGATCCCCCGGTCGGCTCGACCGGCGCGGCGCCGGCCCGCGAGGCTCCACCGGCACGGCGCGGCGCCGCCTCGCGCGGGTTGAAGCTCGTGCTCGCCGCGATGGAGCTCGGCCCGGTCGTCATCCTGGTGCTGCTGGTGGTGGTGCTGAGCGTCGTCTCGGACGTCTTCCTCTCCTTCGAGAACGTCGGCAACGTCCTGAAGCAGTCGGCGGTGGTGTGCGTCCTCGCCCTGGGACAGCTCCTCGTCATCGTGACCCGCGGCATCGACCTGTCGGTCGGGTCGAACCTCTCCCTCAGCGCGGTGGTCGGGGCGCTGGTCTGGCGCGCCCACGGGTCCGCCACCCTCGCGGTCGCGGCGGCGCTGGCCACCGGCTGTGCGGTGGGTGTGGTGAACGGCCTCCTCTACGTGAAGGGCCGGCTGCCGCACCCGTTCATCCCCACCCTGGCGACGCTGACCGCGGCCAGCGGGCTCGCGCTCTGGCTGTCGGACAGCCGGACCATCCAGGGCGCACCACCGGTCGTGAATGCCATCGGCGCCGGCCGCATCTCCTGGATCCCGGGAGGCGACGCGATCGGCTGGTTCCCGATGGCGGCGCTGGTGGTCGTGGCGGTGGCCGCCCTCGTGACCCTGGTGCTGCGCGGCCTGGTGTGGGGGCGCTGGATCTACTGCGTCGGCGGCAACCCCGAGGCGGCGGTGCGCAACGGCATCCCCGTCCCCTCGGTGCTGATCTCGGTGTACGTTGTCAGCGGGCTCCTCGCCGGGGTGGCGGCGCTGCTGACCCTGGGGAAGGGCCACGCGGGCTCGCCCACATCGGGCGCGCTCGCCGAGCTGGACGCCATCGCGGCGGTGATCATCGGCGGGGCGAGCTTCCTGGGCGGGCGCGGGACGGTGCGCAACGCCCTCACCGGCGCGCTGGTCCTCGCGGTCCTGCGCAACGGGCTGAACCTGCTCGGCATCGACCCGAACTGGCAGTACATCGCGACCGGCGCCGTCATCGTCGGCGCGGTCGAGATGGACGTGCTCCGCGCCCAGCTGGAGAGCCGGTTCCGCAGTCAGCAGGCGGTGGCGTCATGAGAGGCGCGCCGCCCATCCTGGCGGTGCGGAGCGCCAGCAAGCGCTTCGGGGCGGTGGTCGCGCTCGAGGACGTGACGCTCCACGTCTCCCGCGGCGAGGTGCTCGCGCTGCTCGGCGACAACGGCGCGGGCAAGTCCACCCTCATCAAGGCGATCAGCGGCGTGCACCGGCTCGACGGGGGGACGATCACCCTCGACGGCCGGGACATCACGGGCGCGAACGCCATGACGGTCCGCGCGCACGGGGTCGAGACCGTCTACCAGGACCTGGCGCTCTTCGACAACCTGGCCCCGGCGGCCAACTTCTTCGCCGGGCGTGAGCTGGCCGGACCCGCCTGGCTGCCGGCGGGGCTCCGCCTCCTCCGCCACCGCGCGATGTCCGAGCGGACCCGCGAGCTGCTCGATCGGCTCCAGGTCGGCCTCCCCGACCTCGAGTCGACGGTGGCTCTCATGTCGGGCGGCCAGCGCCAGGCGGTCGCGGTCGCGCGGGCGGTCGCCTTCTCCTCCAAGGTCGTGATCCTCGACGAGCCCACCGCGGCCCTGGGGCTGCGCGAGTCGGCTCGCGTCCTCGACCTCGTCCGCCGGCTCAAGTCGGACGGGGTGGCGGTGATCCTCGTGTCGCACAGCCTGGACCACGTCATGGCCGTCGCGGATCGGGCGCTGGTCCTGCGCCGGGGAAGGACGGTCGGAGAGACGGCTCCGACCGCGGAGAACCACGAACAGCTCGTCGCCTGGATCGTCGGTGCGGCGGGCGGCCGGGCCGTCTCACCCGCAGCACCACTCGTCGTGAACGAAGCCAAGGAGGAGCCGTGAGAGTCCAGAAGCTGGTCCTGGGAGCCGTCGTGGCAGCACTCGTCGTCGCCTCGCCCGCGCCGGGCGCCGCCGCGAGCAACAAGGCGAAGATCGCGTTCATCACCAAGTTCCGGGTGGCGTTCTTCACGGCCATGGAGGACGCCGCCAGGGCGTACGCCGCCAAGCACCCGGGAGTCGAGATCACCTACTTCTCGTGCAAGTCGCCGGCGGACACCGCCTGCCAGATCGCCCAGATCGAGGACGCGGTGGCGAAGGGGTTCAAGGCGATCGTCATCACACCCATGGGCGTCGAGGTCGTCCCGGCGCTGGAGGCGGCCGCCGCCAAGGGCGTCAAGGTCGTGCTCGCCGACAACGCGCTCGACGCCTTCAAGAACAAGACGGCCGTGGCCGCGACCGACAACGTCAAGGGCGGGCAGGCCGCGGGCGCCTATCTCAAGTCGGTCCTGAAGTCCGGCGACTCCATCGGCCTCATGGAGGGCGTGCGCGGGGTGCCGGCGCTCGACGCGCGCATCCAGGGGGTGAGGGACGCGCTCGCGGGCACGGGCGTGAAGATCGTGATGGGCGGCGCGGAGACGAAGTGCGATTCGGCCCAGGGCGCGACCGTGGCCGAGGACCTGCTGACGCGCGAGCCGAACCTCACCGCCATCTACTCCGCCTGCGACGATCCCGCCATCGCGGCGGCCCGGGTCGCCAAGGACAAGGGCAAGAAGGTCCTGGTGGTCGGCTACGACGGGCTGCCGGACGCGGCCAAGGCGATCGAGGCCGGCGAGATGAACGCGACCATCGCGCAGTTCCCCGGCCGCATGGCCTCGCTGGCCGTCGACGCGGCGGTCAAGGCGATCCAGGGGGAGCAGGTGAACCCGTTCATCGACACGGGCACCGAGCTCGTGACCGCCTCCAACGCCGCGCGGTTCACGCGGTTC
Organism: Pseudomonadota bacterium; assembly: GCA_023419875.1. Lineage (GTDB taxonomy): Bacteria > Myxococcota > Myxococcia > Myxococcales > Anaeromyxobacteraceae > Anaeromyxobacter. The sequence goes on from JAEZXM010000287.1 coordinate 3,245, forward strand.
CAGTAGGCGAAGGGGCGCCGGGAACGCGAATCGCCATGCGCTACGTCTGCATCCCCATGCCCGGGACCGTCGAGGTGCGCGAAGGCGAGGCGCCCACGCCGGCCGGGGGCGAGGTCCTGCTCCGGGTCCGCTACGGCGGGATCTGCGGCTCCGACGTGGGGACGTTCAAGGGGTCGTTCCCCTACGCGAAGTACCCGCGCATCCCCGGCCACGAGCTCGCGGCCGAGGTGGTGTCGAGCGGGCCCGGCGTGGAGGGGCTGCCGGCGGGCACGCTCGTCACGGTGAACCCGTACTTCAACTGCGGCCGCTGCTACAGCTGCCGCCGCGGGCACGTGAACTGCTGCACCGGCAACCAGACGCTGGGGGCGCAGCGCGACGGCGGGTTTCGAGAGCTCCTGGCGGTCCCGGCCGAGCGCGTGTACGACGGGCGCGGGCTGCCGGCCCGCACCCTCGCCATGGTCGAGCCGTACTGCATCGCCCACCACGCCGTGAAGCGGGCGCGGGTGGCGAAGGGCCAGCGGGTGCTGGTGATCGGGGCGGGCACGATCGGCCTCTTTGCGGCCATGGACGCCCGGCTGGCCGGGGCCGAGGTGTACGTCGCCGACGTCGTGCCCCGGAAGCTCGCGTTCGCCGAGCGGCTGGGCATCCAGGGCGCGTTCGTGCCGGGGGACGACGCCGAGTTCGCGGCCCACGTCCGCGCCGCCACCGAGGGCGACGGGTTCGACGTGTGCATCGAGGCGGTCGGGCTGCCCTCGACCTTCTTGCGCTGCGTCGAGGCGGCCGCCTACCGCGGCCGCGTGGTGATCATCGGGATCAGCAACCAGAGCCTCGACTTCCGGTACACGGTCCTCCAGACCAAGGAGCTGGACGTGCTCGGCTCGCGCAACGCGCTCCGCGAGGACTTCCTGGAGGTGATCGAGCTGGCGCGCCGCGGTCGCGTGGACCTAACCGCGGTCGTGTCCGACGAGTACGAGCTGGGAGAGGCGGGCCGCGCCTTCCACGAGCTGGCCGAGTCCGCGGGGGACAAGCTCAAGGTGATGGTACGGTTCTAGCGATGGCACCGCCGAGGCTCACCCGAGAATGGCTCCGCGGAGGACCGCCCCTGCCGCCCGGGCTCGAGGTCGGGCCGCTCGAGCCGCTGCCGGAGCGGATCCTGCAGTTCGGGGAGGGGAACTTCGTCCGAGGATTCGTGGACTGGATGGTCGACGGCGCCAACGGCACGGGCCTGTCGAGGAATGGGGTGGTGGTGGTGCAGCCCAGGCCGGGAGGGCGGGCGGCGGAGCTCGAGGCGCAGGGCGGGTGCTACACGGTCGTGACGCGCGGACTCTCGTCGGGCCTGCCGGTGAACGAGCGCCGGGTGGTGACCGCGGTGCAGCGGGCCATCGATCCGTACCGGGCCTTCGCCGCGTATCAGGCGTGCACCACCAGCCCGGAGCTCCGCGTCGTCGTCTCGAACACCACCGAGGCGGGCATCGTCCACGTGCCGCAGGCCCGCACGCCGGACGCGGCGCAGCCCACGTTCCCGGCGAAGGTCTGCGCGATGCTGCGCGAGCGGTTCCTGCGCTTCGGCCAGGAGGGCGGGCTCGTCTTCCTGCCCTGCGAGCTCATCGAACGGAACGGCTCCACCCTCCGTGACGTTGTCCTCCGGCATGCGTCCGACTGGGGGCTGGGCCCGGCCTTCGCGCGCTGGGTCGAGCAGGCCAACGTCTTCTGCGACACCCTGGTCGATCGGATCGTCGCCGGCTTTCCGGCGGCCGAGGCGCCGGCGCTCTGGGCCGAGCTGGGCTACGAGGACCACCAGCTGACGGTCGCGGAGCCGTTCCACCTCTGGGTCATCGAGGGACCGCCCGGCGTCGCCGACCTCCTCCCGCTGGCGCGCGCCGGGTACCAGGTGATCCTCACCGACGACGTCCGGCCCTACCGCAGCCGGAAGGTCCTGGTGCTGAACGGCGCCCACACGGCCGGGAGCCTGGCGGCCTTTCACGCCGGCCTGGACACGGTCGAGCAGATGATGGCGGACCCGGTGACGGGCGCCTTCGTCCGGCGTGCCGTGCGGGAGGAGATCCTGCCCGGCGTGCCGATGGACGACGCCGGCAAGGCCGCCTTCGCCGACACCGTGCTGGAGCGGTTCCGGAATCCCTCCATCCGCCACGAGCTCCTCGCGATCTCCCTCAACTCGGTCTCGAAGTGGAGGCTGCGCGTCCTCCCCAGCCTGGAGGCGGCCCTGGCCCGCACCGGCGCGCTTCCTCCCGCGTTGACCTTCTCCCTGGCGGCACTGCTCCATTTCTACCGCGGGGAGGTCGGCCCGGACGGCTCCCGCACCGGAGTCCGCGGCGGGTCTCGCTACCCCATCCGCGACGAGGAGGCGGTGCTGCGTGTCTTCGCGGCCGCGTCGGGACTTCCCGCCGCCGCGTACGCGGCGCGGGTCCTCTCCGACGCCGGGCTGTGGGGGAAGGACCTGTCCACGATCCCCGGCCTCCTTCCCCGCGTGGTCCAGGCGCTGGAGTCGATCGAGGCGCGCGGGATGCGCGCGGCGCTGGAGCCGGTGGCGCGAGGCGACGGACCGGCGATCCTCCAGCTCCGGCCCGAGGACAGCGTGGCCGTGGCGCTGACCCCGGTCGCGACCGGGACGGAGCTGTCGGTGAACGGCCGTCGCCTGGAGGCGCGGACGGACATCCCGGGCGGTCACAAGCTCGCGCTGGTCGAAGTCCCGGCCGGCGCTCCGGTGGTCAAGTACGGAGCGATCATCGGAGCCGCGACCGCGCCCATCCGGCCGGGCGACTGGGTGCACGAGCACAACCTCGCCTCTCGGCTCTCGGGCGACGAGAGGTTCGACTATCGGCCGGCGGCTCCCGCGAGGCTTCGCGCGCCCTCCGCCGAGCTCGGGTTCGACGGTTTCCTCCGGTCCGACGGGCAGGTCGGGATCCGGAACGAGCTCTGGATCGTCCCCACGGTCGGGTGCGTGAACGGCATCGCCGAGCGGCTCGCGGCCCGCTTCCGCCCGCCGCCGCCGGGGGTGGACGCGGTGGTGGTGCTGGCGCACCCCTACGGCTGCTCGCAGCTCGGCGACGACCACGAGCGGACCGGGGATCTCCTCGCGGCGATGTGCCGGCATCCGAACGCGGCGGGCGTGCTGGTGCTCGGGCTCGGGTGCGAGAGCAACACCATGCCCTCGTTCCGGGCGCGGCTCGCGTCCGGCGACGCCGGGCGCGTGCGCTTCCTGGTCGCGCAGGAGGTGGAGGACGAGCTGGCCACCGGCACGGCGCTGCTCGAGGAGCTGGCCGCGAGCGTCGGGCGCGCGCGGCGGGTTCGCCTACCGACGTCCGCGCTGCGCGTCGGGCTCAAGTGCGGCGGCTCCGACGGGTTCTCGGGCATCACGGCCAATCCGCTGGTCGGGGCGGTGAGCGACCTCGTCAATGCGGCCGGCGGTGCGACCGCGCTGACCGAGGTGCCGGAGATGTTCGGGGCGGAGGGGCCGCTGTTCGATCGCTGCACCTCGCGCGAGGTGTTCGACGACGCCGTCGGGCTCGTGGACGGCTTCAAGCGCCAGTACCTCTCCGCAGGCCATCCGGTGAACGAGAATCCCTCGCCAGGAAACCGCCAGGGCGGGATCACCACGCTCGAGGAGAAGTCGCTGGGCTGCACGCAGAAGGGGGGCCTCGCCCCGGTGTCGGCCGTGCTCCGGTACGGAGAGCGGATCCGCTCCCCGGGGCTGAGCCTGGTCGAGGGTCCCGGCAACGACATCGTGGCCGTGACCGCGCTGGCCGCGGCGGGGTGCCAGCTCGTGCTCTTCACGACCGGGCGCGGAACCCCGCTCGGAGGGCCGGTGCCGGTGATCAAGATCGCGACCAACAGCGCCCTGGCACGCAGGAAGGGGGAGTGGATCGACCTCGACGCGGGGCGCCTGCTCTCCGGCGAGGAGCTGCCGGCGCTGGCGGACGAGCTCCTGCGGCTCTGCGCCGAGGTGGCCTCGGGGCGGAGAACCGCCAGCGAATCGATGGGCGCGCGGGACTTCGCGATCTGGCGCGGGGGCGTGACGCTCTGAGCAAACCGTCAGCCGCGCCGCGCCGCCTCGATCTCGGCGACGATGATCTTCCTCATCGGCATCATCGCGTCGAAGGCGCGCCTCGCTTCCTCACCCCCCGCCGCGAGCGCCTCGGTCAAGACTCGCGGCGTGATCTGCCAGGACACCCCCCACCGGTCCTTGCACCAGCCGCACGCGCTCTCTTGCCCACCATTGCCGACGATCGCGTTCCAGTAGCGATCGGTCTCGGCCTGGTCCTCGGTGGCGATCTGGAACGAGAACGCCTCGCTGTGCGTGAACTCGGGCCCACCGTTCAGGCCGATGCAGTGCACCCCGGCGACCGTGAACTCGACGGTCAGCACGTCCCCCTTCTTGCCGCTCGGATAGTCGCTGGGCGCGCGGAAGATGCGGCCCATCGCGCTCTCCGGGAACGTCTTGGTGTAGAAGCGGGCCGCGGCTTCGGCGTCCTTGTCGTACCAGAGACAGATCGTGTTCTTCGCCATGTCTCGTCCTCCGATTCGGAGTGGTCGGTGTCGGCTGATCCTGGGCGGGCGGCTCCGGTGGCGCCACCTCGTCCTGGGTCGTTCCTCGCCCGTCTCTCCGGATGAACGCTCGCCCGTCCGGGGGCGTCACTCGTAGGCGAGCGCCTCGCGCACGACCAGGCGCGACGCGCGCCACGCCGGTACCGCGCTGGCGACCGCGGCGATGACGAGCACCAGCCCGGCCCAGGCCGCGGCGGCATCGGTCGAGACGACGAACGGCAGGGGCGAGCCGAACATCTGCCGGGCGAACGAGCCGAGGGCCCGGATCAGCGGCAGCGACAGCACCACCGCCAGGCACCAGCTCATCGCCGCGATGAGCACGCCTTCGCCGAGGATGACCTTCAGGACGACCCCCGGCGTGGCCCCGATCGCCCGCAGTACGCCCAGCTCGCGCGTACGTTCGAGGACGTTGACGGTCATCATCGACGCGAGGCCGAGCCCGCCGATCAGGGCCAGCAACACGGCTGCAAGGACGAGCATCCTCACCGGCACCTCGACGTGGCCGACCATGGCCGCGTGGAGCCGGTCGAGCGGCACGCTGCGCTGCACGCCCAGCC
>JAEZXM010000303.1 GCA_023419875.1 Pseudomonadota bacterium
GTGTTCTGCCGGAACATGATGATCTACTTCGACCTCCCCGCCCGGCGGGCGCTCCTGAAGCGCCTGCACGAGAAGCTCCGCGAGGGTGGCTGGCTCCTGCTCGGCCACTCGGAGTCGCTCATCAACGTGACCGCCGACTTCGAGCTCGTGCACCTCACGAACGACCTCGTGTACCGCAAGCCGCGCGGGTCGGAGGTGGGGCAATGAGGGGGCGAGGGGCGCGAGGCCGGGAGGTCCGGGTCCTCCTCGTGGACGACTCCGCCACGAGCCGCGCCCACCTCTCGTCGATCCTCGAAGGCGCCGCCGGCATCCAGATCGTCGGGGAGGCGAGCGACGGGGAGGAGGGGCTCCAGGCCGCGTTCCGGCTCCAGCCCGACGTGATCGTGCTCGATCTGCAGATGCCGCGCATGGACGGGTTCACGTTCCTGCGGCTCCTCATGCCCCGCCGCCCGACGCCGGTCGTGGTGGTGTCGTCCCAGTCCCACCCGATCGACGTCTTCCGGGCGCTCGAGCTCGGCGCGCTCGACTTCGTGGCGAAGCCCGTCGGGACCGCGGCCTCGCTGGAGGCGTTCCGGGAGGAGATCCTTCGCAAGTGCGCGTCCGTGCAGGCCCTCCGCCTGGAGAACCTCGCCGCCCGCAAGCCCATGCCGGTGGTGGCGGCGGACCCCGAGGCGTCGCCGCGCGTGGTGGCGATCGGCGCCTCCACGGGTGGGCCGCAGGCCCTTTCACAGCTCGTGCAAGCGCTCCCCGGGCACGCCGAGATCGCGATCCTGATCGCCCAGCACATGCCCGAGAAGTTCACCGCCACGTTCGCGCAGCGCCTGGCCCGCATCGGCGCGTTCACTGCAAAGGAGGCGGAGGAGGGGGATCGGGTCGCGGTGGGTCGGATCCTGGTCGCGCCGGGCGGGCGGCACATGGAGGTGGTGAGGGAGGACGAAGGGACGCTCCGCGTCCGCGTCCTCGTGTCGGAGGGTGGGACCGCTCGCTACACGCCCTCCATCGACCGGTTGTTCGCCTCCGTCGCCGCCGCCTGCGGCCGGGAGGCGTGCGGGGTGGTGCTGACCGGCATGGGGAACGACGGGCGCGAAGGGGTGAAGGCGATCCACGCCGGCGGCGGGCTCACGCTCGCGGAATCCGAAGATACGGCCGTGGTATACGGGATGCCACAGGCCGCGGCCGACACCGGGGCCGTACGGGAAGTGCTGGACCTCGGGGCGATCGCCGACCGCCTGGCGCGGTTCGGTAGGGAGAGCTAGAGCCCAATGGCGCAGCTGCACGCCCTCGTCGTGGACGACAGCCCCGCGATGCGCAAGCAGCTCAGCTACGCGCTCCAGCGGGTCATGGGCATGGACGCCACCGAGGCCGGCGATGGCGCGGACGCCTGGCGGAAGCTCGCGACCTCCAGCTTCGACATCCTCATCACCGACATCAACATGCCGCTCATGGACGGGCTGAAGCTCGTCTCGCTCGTCCGCGGCGGCGGCCCGCACCAGCGGATCCCCATCATCGTCATCACCACCGAGAGCGCCGAGGCCGACCGCCGCCGCGCCATGGCCCTCGGCGCGAGCGCCTACCTCGTGAAGCCGGTGCAGGCGCAGCAGGTCGTGGACACGGTGAAGACGCTGCTCAGGATGGATTGAGGGCGTTCAGGAGCCTCTCGCGCCTGGAGCGCGGCCGCCGCAGCAGCCGCCGGAGCGCCGGAGCCCGGCCCCCGCGCAGCGGCGAGCACGGCTCAGGGCCCCGCGCAGCAGGGGTGGGGCCCTGACGGCTCCGCCGGCGGGGCGGGGCGGCCACGCCCCGTCACGATCAGCCAATTGCCGGCCGAGCGGGGTGGGGCCAGGATCTGGAAGGTCCGGGAGGGCGCACCCCGCGTGATCCTCAGGTGCGAGTCCGACGCACCCCCCGGCGCGTTGACGCATGCAAAAACCCCGTGATAGGGGATTCGAGCCGGGCAAGCGCGTGATCGTGGGACAGTTCCGATCCCGCAGCCCCACTCCGGAGGAATGACGGCACATGGGCGAGTTCTTCGGCGAGATCGCGAAGCAGTACGAGCTGGGCGGCTTCATGATGCACGCCATCAGCGTGGCGCTGGTCTTCACCGTCGTCCTCATCGCCGACCGTGTGATCGCGCTCTACTTCCAGCTCTGGACCAGCAAGGAAGCCTTCCTGAAGGGGCTGCGCGAGCACATTTATCGGGGTGACCTCGATCGGGCCATCAGCTACTGCGCCTCGCAGAAGCGGACCCCGCTCGTCTCGGTGGTGAAGTCGGGCCTCATCAACGTCCCGAAGGGCGAGGCGGACGTGCAGGCGGCGATGGACGAGGCCACCCTGCGCGAGTCGCCCCGGATCGAGAAGCGCACGGGGTACCTGGCCATGCTCGGCAACGTCGCCACCCTGCTCGGGCTCCTCGGCACCATCATCGGCCTCATCGGCGCGTTCGGGGCGGTCGCCAACGCGGACGCCTCCGAGAAGGCGACGATCCTCTCCCGGTCGATCTCCGAGGCCATGAACTGCACCGCGTTCGGCCTCTTCACCGCCATCCCCGCGCTCGTCGCCTACTCGGTGCTGCAGGGGCGCTCGCAGCACCTCATCGACGACATCAACGAGTCGTCGGTCTCGGTGCTGAACCTCATCATCGCGAACCGCGAGAAGATGAAGATGCCGGCGTCGGTGGGCGAGGAGGCGGTGGGCTAGTTCTCCCGCGGTCGGGGCTCCAGCACGAACCAAGGAAGGAGGTGGCTCGATGGGCGGCGGCGCAATGCCCGAACAGGGCCACGGGAAGAAGGGCAAGAAATCCCTCGACGCGGTCATCAACGTCGTCCCGGCCATCGACCTCCTCTCCTGCTGCATCACCTTCCTCCTCTACACCGCGGTCTGGACCCAGATCGCGCGACTTCAGGTGAACCAGTTCGGCTCCGGTGCTCCGGAGCCGCCCGGCGAGCAGCAGAAGACGATGCTCGTCACGCTCCTCGTGGGCGAGCGCGGCATGACGCTCCAGACCACGTCCGGGGTCAACGACGAGATCCCGCTCGTCCCGCGCGCCATGAAGAAGCCGAAGGTGCCGAAGCCCGAGGATCAGCTCGCCGAGGAGGAGAAGACCAAGCTCCGCCAGGACGTGAAGACGCTCGGGGACAAGCTCAAGGTCCTGCGCGCCAGCAACCCCGACGCGGTGTCGGTGACGATCGCGCCCGAGGACACGATCCCCTACCGCGACATCATCGAGGTGATCGACACCTGCATGGGCCAGGGGTTCGCCTCGGTCACGATGGCGGGGGGCTGAGCCATGCCGATCCTCTCCCCCGGGAAGCGGCCGGCGAAGCGCTTCGAGAGCTCCCGCATCCTGGGCGGGAAGATGGCCCGCGGCCGCAAGGCGACGAACGCCGACCTCAACGTGGTGCCGATGGTGGACATGATGACGATGCTCGTCATCTTCCTCCTGCAGCAGTTCTCGGCCACGGGCGAGGTGCTGTACATGCAGAAGGACATCAAGCTCCCCGACGCGCACCACGGGCAGATGATCGAGGTCGCCCCCGTCGTCACCATCAGCTCGAGCGAGATCACGGTGGTCGGCAAGAAGGTCGCCGACGTCGCCGACCTCGAGCGGGACGGCTACCTCAACATCCCCGGGATCGAGGAAGGCCTGCGCGACGAGAAGAAGAAGTGGGAGTTCCTGCACCAGCGCGACCAGAACAAGGACTTCAAGGGTGTGGTCAACGTGCAGGCCGACGGCGGGGTGCCGTACCGCATCGTGCGGCGCGTGCTGCACTCCTGCGAGGTCGCGGGCTACTCGAACCACAACCTCGCCACCCTGGACGCCGGCTCGATCGAGGCGGTGAGTCAGGGCCAGCCGATCGGCGGAATCTGAACCGGCCCGGGTCTCCGGCCCGGATCCCAAATGTTCGTTTGCCGGGCCGGCGTGCGTCTGCACGGCCCCTTCCGGTCGTCGCACAACGTGCTCCGCGCGCCTTCCCGCGCGCGACGACGAGCCGCATCATTCCGCTGACCTTAAGGAAGTGACCGTTCGCCTCCCCGACGAGGCGGACGGACGTTCGCTCGGCCGCGCGCCGCGGGCGCGCGAGCGGAACGACCCACACGATCGGCCGGAGCCAGGGTGCACCAATGAATGGAGCCACACAGGTAGGGAGCCTCGCCCTCTCGGCGGGCGGGCCGGGAGGCGAAGCCAACCTCGTCCTCCCGGATCTTCGGACGCAGACCTTCCTGGGCGGGCTGGACGGGCACTCGCTCCTCACGCTCGGGATCGTCGTCGGCGCGGCCGGGCTCCTCTTCGGGCTCCTCGTCGCCAGAAACCTGCGCGGGCTCCCGGTGCACCGCTCGATGCGGGAGATCTCCGAGCTCATCTACGCCACCGCGAAGACCTACCTCGTCACCCAGGCGCGCTTCATCGCCCTCCTCTGGGCGTTCATCGCCGCGGTCATGGTCGTCTATTTCGGGTGGCTCTCCGAAGGCTTCGGGCCCGGCAAGGTCGGGCTCATCCTGCTCTTCAGCCTGGTGGGCATCTGCGGCTCCGCCGGCGTCGCCTGGTTCGGCATCCGGGTGAACACCTACGCGAACAGCCGGACCGCCTTCGCCGCGCTCCGCGGGATGCCGTACCCGGTGTTCTCCATCCCGCTGCGGGCGGGCATGTCGATCGGGACCATGCTCATCAGTGTCGAGCTGCTGATCATGCTCGTCATCGTGCTGTACGTGCCGGCGAACCTCGCCGGCCCCTGCTTCATCGGCTTCGCCGTGGGCGAGAGCCTGGGCGCCTCCGCGCTCCGCATCGCCGGCGGCATCTTCACCAAGATCGCCGACATCGGCGCCGACCTCATGAAGATCGTCTTCAAGCTGCCCGAGGACGACGTGCGCAACCCGGGCGTGATCGCCGACTGCACGGGCGACAACGCCGGCGACTCGGTGGGCCCTACCGCGGACGGCTTCGAGACCTACGGGGTGACCGCCGTCGCCCTCATCACCTTCGTCCTGCTCGCCGTGCCCGATCCGGCCCACCAGGTGCAGCTTCTCGTCTGGCTGTTCTCGATGCGGATCTGGATGGTGATCTCCTCGGTCGGCTCGTACTTCCTCAACCAGGCGGTGACGACCCGGCGGTTCGGGAAGGCCAGCCGGATGAACTTCGAGTCGCCGCTCACGTCGCTCGTCTGGGTCACCGCGCTCGTCTCGGTGGCGGTGACGTTCGGTATCTCCCACGAGCTCATCCCGAACCTCGGCGACGGCACCATGTGGTGGAAGCTCTCCGCGGTCATCTCCTGCGGGACGATCGCCGGGGCGGTCATCCCGGAGGTGGTGAAGGTCTTCACCTCCACCGGCTCGGCCCACGTGAGGGAGGTCGTGACCTCCTCGCGCGAGGGCGGCCCCTCGCTCAACGTGCTCTCCGGCCTCACCGCCGGGAACTTCTCCGCGTTCTGGATGGGCGCGGCGCTCGTCGGCCTCATGGCGATCGCCTTCTACTTCTCCACGCTCGGCCTCGGCGCGCTGATGCTCGCCGCTCCGGTCTTCGCCTTCGGGCTCGTCGCCTTCGGGTTCCTCTCCATGGGTCCGGTGACGATCGCGGTGGACTCCTACGGGCCGGTCACCGACAACGCCCAGTCGGTCTACGAGCTCTCGATGATCGAGAAGCAGCCGGGCATCGGAGCCGAGCTCCAGCGGGAGCACGCCTTCCTCCCCGACTTCGAGCGGGCGAAGCACCTCCTCGAGGAGAACGACGGCGCCGGGAACACCTTCAAGGCGACCGCGAAGCCGGTGCTCATCGGGACGGCGGTGGTGGGCGCGACCACGATGATCTTCTCCATCGTGATGGTCCTCACGAACGGCCTCACCGCCCACCTCGACAAGCTCTCGATCCTGAACCCGCTCTTCCTCCTCGGGCTCATCTCCGGCGGCGCCGTGATCTACTGGTTCACCGGCGCCTCCACCCAGGCGGTGACCACCGGCGCCTACCTCGCCGTCTCCTTCATCAAGCGGAACATCCGGCTCGACACCCACGAGCGGGCGGACGTCACGGCCTCCAAGAAGGTCGTCGAGATCTGCACCGTCTACGCACAGAAAGGGATGTTCAACATCTTCCTCGTCGTCTTCTTCGCCACCCTCGCCTTCGCCTTCGCCGACGAGTACTTCTTCGTGGGCCACCTCGTCTCGATCGCCATCGTGGGGCTCTTCCAGGCCATCTTCATGGCCAACGCCGGCGGGGCCTGGGACAATGCCAAGAAGGTGGTGGAGGTGGAGCTGCGCGCGAAGGGGACCGAGCTTCACGCGGCCACCGTGGTCGGCGACACGGTGGGCGACCCCTTCAAGGACACGTCCTCGGTGGCCATGAACCCGATCATCAAGTTCACGACGCTCTTCGGGCTGCTCGCGGTGGAGCTGGCGCTCCAGATGAGCACCAGCGCGCGGCTCGCGCTCGCCGCGGTCTTCCTCGCCGTCGCGACCGTGTTCGTGTGGCGGAGCTTCTACCGGATGCGGATCGAGACCCCGGCGCGCGCCTACGCGCCGGCGGTCCCCTCCGGCCGGCCGGTCCAGGAACATGGCTGACCGGCTCGACCGCGAGCGCCGCCAGGCGGTTCAGAGGGCCTGCGGCGCGCTCAAGGTCTTCCCGCTCCACGGCGTGGCGGTGCTCCCCGGCACCCCCACGCCGCTCCACGTCTTCGAGCCGCGCTACCGCGCGCTCGTGCGCGACGCGCTCCTCGGCGATCGCATCGTCGCCGTCCCGAACGTGCGCTCGCCCGAAGGGCTCCGCGAGCTGCACCCGCCGCTCCGGCCGGTCGCGGGTGCGGGGTACATCGAGCATCACGTGGAGCACGGCGACGGCCGCTACGACATCGTGATCCGCGGGGTCTCGCGGGTACAGCTCGGCGACGAGCTCCCGACCGAGGCCGCCTACCGGACCTTCCGGGCGGAGCTCGCGAAGGAGTCGTGGCCGGCGGAGGGCAAGGGGCGGCTCGAGCCCGGCATCGAGTCGCTCCGGCAGCTCGTCCTCGAGCTCTCCGCGCGCCTCCCGCCCGAGTCCGGCGCGCCGGCGCTCGCCGAGGCGGTGGCGCAGATCGAGGACCCCTCGGCGGCCGTGGATCTGGTCGCCGCCGCCGCGGTCTCCGAGCCGGAGGTGCGCCAGGCGGTGCTCGAGGAGCTCGACGTCGCGAAGCGGCTCGAGCGCGTGGTCTCCGAGGTCGCGGCGGTGGTGCTGCTGCTCGCGCGGGGGCGGAACGCGCAGGCGTGAAACCCGCTCGTGCTGAGCGTAGCGGCCGCCGCAGGCGGCCGCGGAGTCGAAGCACGAGATCGAGCTACTCCCGCCCCGACCGCCCCACCCCGTAGTACGTGAAGCCCGCCTCCCGCGCCTTCTTCGCGTCCCAGACGTTCCGGCCGTCGAAGAGCACCGGCTCCTTCATGAGCTTCTTGAGCCGCGCGAGGTCCGGCTGGCGGAACTCGTTCCACTCGGTGACGAGCATGAGGGCGTCGGCGCCCTCGACCGCGGCGTAGGGCGTCGTCGAGAGCTCGACCCCGCGCCCGTGGAAGAGCCGCTCCGCCACCTCGGCCGCCACCGGGTCGTGCGCCCGCACCTTGGCGCCGTTCCCGAGCAGCCCCTCGATCACCGTGATCGACGGCGCCTCGCGCATGTCGTCGGTCTTGGGCTTGAAGGCGAGCCCCCAGACCGCGAACGTCTTCCCGGCGAGCGAACCGAAGTGCTTCTGCGCCTTCTCGAGCAGCCACCGCTTCTGCCGCTCGTTCACGCGCTCGACCGCGCGCAGCAGGTCGAAGTCGAGGCCGATGTTGCGGGCCAGCGTCGTAACCGCGCGTAAATCCTTAGGAAAACATGAGCCCCCGAAGCCGCAGCCCGGGAACAGGAACGGATGCCCGATCCGCCTGTCCGAGCCGATCCCGCGCCGGACCATGTCCACGTCCGCGCCGAGCCGCTCGCAGAGCGTCGCCATCTCGTTCATGAACGAGATGCGCGTCGCGAGCATCGCGTTGGCGGCGTACTTCGTGAGCTCCGCGGAGCGGACGTCCATGAACAGCACCGGCTGCTCCGCCCGGACGAACGGCGCGTACAGCTCGGCCATCACCAAGCGTGCACGCTCGGAGGAGACGCCGACGACGACGCGGTCCGGGCGCATGAAGTCGTCGATCGCCGCCCCCTCCTTCAGGAACTCGGGGTTCGAGACGACGTCGAACGGGTGGGTGGTGTGCCGCCCCACGACCTCGGCGACGCGGTCCGCGCTGCCGACCGGGACGGTGCTCTTGTTCACCACCACCGTGTAGTGCCGCATGTGCTTCGCAAGCTCGGCCGCCGCCTGGAGCACGTAGGTGAGGTCGGCCTCGCCGGTCTCGCCCGGCGGCGTGCCCACGGCGATGAACGCGACCTGCGCGTCCTTCATCCCCTCCGCGTACGAGGTCGTGAACGCGAGCCGCCCCTCGCGCGCGTTCCGGCGCACGAGCTCCTCGAGCCCGGGCTCGTAGATCGGGACGCCGCCCGCGCGGAGGAGCTCGATCTTCTTCGGGTCGATGTCGAGGCAGGTGACCGTGTTCCCGGACTCCGCGAAGCAGGTGCCGGTGACGAGCCCGACGTAGCCGGTGCCGATGACGGTGATGTTCACGTTCTGTCACCCTCCCCTTCGAATCCCGACGAAAAGCTGCGGCCGCAGGCGGCAGAGTACCATGGCGCCCCGGAGCCCTTCAGGGCGCGACGACGAGGCGCGCCAGCTCCTCGGCGCCCCGGACGTGTCGGAGGCGCGCCGGATCGCGCGCCGCCTCGACCACCCGGTCGACCGCGGCCCGCTCCGCCGCGCCGAGCTCGGGCGAGAGCCGCCGCGCCGCCTCCGCGGCCTCCGGGAAGAAGTGCGCCACCAGCCGGCAGACGCCGTGGAGCGCTCGCGACAGCTTCGCCTCGACGGCGCGGGCGCGCACGTATGCGGCCTCGAGCGGGAGCCGGAGGAGCTCGCGCACGTCCACGTACGTGACGAGCGGGGAGAGCAGACCCTGGGCCGCCTGATCGCCGACCGTGCAGAGGAGCGCGTCCTCGGGCGAGGGGCGCGCCGCCGACGGCCCGAACGCGGGGTGTGGTCGCCGCCGCTCGAAGAGGAGCTCGTCGGGCGGCGCACCGGCCCAGAGGCCCTCCTGCGCGGTGACCGTGATGCGCCCGTCCGTGAACACGGCGACCCTGCCCTCGCGCTCGGTGCGGTCGAGGCGGAGCTGGTCCTTCACTGCCTCGGCGAAGCGGGCCGCGTCCACACCCCGGAGGGCGATCCGGAGGTCCCCCACGGGGCGGAATGCCATGTGCGGGTAGAGCCAGTCGACGAAGGCCGCCGCTTCCAGGAGGACGATCGGTACGTCGGGGGCAGCCCGCAGGGAACCGCGCAACCCGACCAGCTTCAGGACATTGTCGTTCACGACGCCCTGGTACTGCCCGAGGAGCGCTTCCCGGAACGACGCGGGCAGCCCGGCGCCGAGGCGCGTGTGCTCGACCTGGTACGAGGCGAGGGGCGCGAGGCCGTGCGCGGTGAGCACGTGCACGAGCTCCTCGAGATCGCACTCCGGCAGCGACGGGGGCGGGTCGAACGACGTGACGGCGCGGAGGGCGTCGAGCAGGGCCACGACGGCCTCATACCCCGCCCCCCGGAGTCCATCAACGGCGCGATGAGTCGCGCCGAGGGCGATCGCACCGCGCCCGGGGGGTGCGCACGTTGGGGCGAGCCACCGGCACCCCACCCACCACGAAAGCGAGGAAAGCGAACATGACCGCGCTCGATGGCACCCTCTCCGAGCTGGCCCGGCTGCGCAGCGGCAACGAGCCGATCGTGAGCCTCTACCTGGACGTCTGCTGGAGCAACGAGCAGCAGCGCGAGCGCGTGCGGCTCTTCGTGCAGGAGCGCGTCCGGAAGACGCTCGCGCAGTATCCCGAGGGCAGCCCGGGGCGCGAGGGCCTGGCGCGCACGCTGCAGCGTGTCCAGGACTACGTGGGCGGCCTCACCGGCCAGGTGCACGATCCGGAGAAGAACGGGGTCGCGCTCTTCGCCAACGAGGCGATGTCCCTGTGGCGGGTCCACGTCTTCCGCCGCCCGTTCGTGCCCGAGCTCTGCACCGACCACATCCCGCACCTCGCGCAGCTCGCGCGCCTCGCCGACGACGAGGAGCCGGCGATCGTCGTCGTGACCGACTCGAGCGGCGCCGACCTCTACGAGGTGCAGCTCGGCGACCTCGCGGCGGAGGAGAGCATCAGAGGATTTGTCCCGCGCTCGGACCGCGACGAGTGGAACGCGGGCACCGCGGGCGCGTCCGGACGCCAGTACGAGCGCGAGAAGAAGGACGAGCGCCGCGCCGAGGAGTA
Organism: Pseudomonadota bacterium; assembly: GCA_023419875.1. Classification (GTDB taxonomy): domain Bacteria; phylum Myxococcota; class Myxococcia; order Myxococcales; family Anaeromyxobacteraceae; genus Anaeromyxobacter. Next base: position 10,334 of record JAEZXM010000303.1, read on the forward strand.
CGTGAAGAAGAACCGGCGGCGCGTGGCCGAGCAGGCGACGGCGGTCTTCGACCGGACCCCGGGCGCGCACCTCGTCCTCGTGGGGACGTCGGAGAACCTGGCCGCGTTCGAGCGCGAGCTGCCGGAGCGGGTTCGGGCCGAGGTGATCGCCCGCATCCCGCGGCCGCGCGAGTGGGCCTCGGGCGACGGGGCGCGCCGCGACGGGGTGGTCGCGGGCGCGGCGGTCGCGGTCCGCGACCACGAGCGGACGGCCGAGGCGCGGATCGTGGACGAGGTGGTCGGCGAATCGCTCCGCGGAGGGCTCGCGGTGCTCGGGCCCGACGACGTCGTCAGCGCCCTCAACCAGGGGCGCGTGCACCGGCTCGTCCTCGAGGAGGACTTCGAGCGGGCCGGCTGGCGGTGCACCAACTGCGACGCCCTCGGGTCCACCGCCGAGGCCGCCGAGGTCTGCCCGTACTGCGGCGGCGGGCTGGCGGTGGTGCACCACCTGGGCGAGGCGCTCGTCGCGCGGACCCTGGGTGAAGGCGGCGCGGTGGAGGTCGTGGCCCACACGAACAAGCTCCACGGCTACCGGAGCGTGGGCGCGTTCCTGCGGCAGGCCTCGGGCGGCGGGATGCGGGGGGCGGCGCCGGGTTAGGAGGGGACGCTCACCCGTGCCGCGACACCGCCGGCCCCGCGCCGGCGCGCTGCTCGCGCTCGGCGAGCTGAAGGTCGGCCTCCATCATGAGCCGGACGAGCTCGCGGAAGGTGGTGCGCGGCTTCCAGCCGAGCTTCGCCTGCGCCTTGGAGGAGTCGCCGAGCAGGTGATCGACCTCGGTCGGGCGGTAGTACCGAGGGTCGATCTCCACGAACTCGTGGTAGTCGAGCCCGACGTGGCCGAAGGCGAGCTCGCACAGCTCGCGGACCGAGTGCGCCTCGCCGGTGGCGACGACGTAGTCGTCCCCAGCGGGCTGCTGGAGCATGAGCCACATCGCCTCGACGAAGTCCTTCGCGTAGCCCCAGTCACGCTTCGCGTCGAGGTTCCCGAGGAAGAGCTTCTTCTGGAGGCCGAGCTTGATGCGGCACGCCGCGCGGGTGATCTTGCGGGTGACGAAGGTCTCTCCACGCCTGCTGGACTCGTGGTTGAACAGGATCCCGTTCGACACGTGCAGCCCGTAGGCCTCGCGGTAGTTCACGCCGATCCAGTACGCGTACACCTTCGCGCAGCCGTAGGGGCTCCGCGGGTAGAACGGCGTCTTCTCGTTCTGCGGCGGCGGCGAGGCGCCGAACATCTCCGACGACGAGGCCTGGTAGATGCGGGTGTCGGTGAGCCCGAGCTCGCGCACCGCCTCGAGGAGCCGGCAGGCGCCGAGCCCGGTCACCTCGCCGGTGTACTCCGGGACCTCGAACGACACGCGCACGTGGCTCTGCGCGCCGAGGTTGTAGATCTCGTCGGGGCGGAGGCGCTTCAGGAGGAGGTTCAGCGAGGAGCCGTCGTTGAGATCGCCGTGGTGCAGGAAGAGCCGGCAGCCGGGCTCGTGGGGGTCCTGGTAGATGTGATCGATGCGGCTCGTGTTGAAGGACGAGGAGCGGCGGATGATGCCGTGGACCTCGTATCCCTTCTCGAGCAGGAGCTCCGCGAGGTAGCTGCCGTCCTGGCCGGTGATGCCGGTGATGAGGGCCTTCTTCATGACCTGTTCCTCTCGTACCACTCCACCGTCTCCCGCAGCCCCTCCTCGAACCCGATCCGCGCCTTCCACCCGAACTCGCGCAGCGCCCGCGAGGTGTCGAGCATCCGCCGCGGCTGGCCGTCGGGCTTCGAGGGGTCGAACACGACGCTGCCCTCGAACCGGCAGAGCCGGGCGACGAGCGGCACGAGATCACGGATGGTGATCTCGAACCCCGCGCCGAGGTTCACCGGGTCGGACCGGTCGTACCGCTCCGCCGCGGCGACGATCCCCTCGGCCGCGTCGCGCGCGTGGAGGAACTCGCGCGAGGCGGCGCCCGTGCCCCAGACGGTGATCTGCCGCTCCCCGCGCTCGCGCGCCTCGACGCACTTCCGGATGAGCGCCGGGATGACGTGCGAGGTCCTCGGGTCGAAGTTGTCGCGCGGGCCGTAGAGGTTCACGGGGAAGAGCACGCTCGAGTTGAACCCGTACTGCTGCCGGTACGCCTCGCTCATGACGAGCAGCATCTTCTTCGCGAGGCCGTAGGGGGCGTTCGTCTCCTCGGGGTAGCCGTTCCAGAGGTCCTCCTCGC
>JAEZXM010000528.1 GCA_023419875.1 Pseudomonadota bacterium
AACCATCACCGCTCGTGGTTCGACAGGCTCACCACGAGCGGGCTTTCATGGCCGCTCGCCCTGAGCCTGTCGAAGGGCGGGCGGCTGGAGCGCCCATGGCGAGCGGAGAGAACCCCTACCGCGACGAGATCATCGTCTCCTGGCCCGAGCTGCACCGGGACGCCCGGTATCTCTCGAGCGTCCTCCACCGGCTCGGCGACTGGAAGGGCATCATCGCCATCACCCGCGGCGGCCTCGTCCCGGCGGCCCTCATCGCGCGCGAGCTCGAGATCCGGCTCATCGACACGGTCTCCGTGGTGAGCTACGGCGCGGAGGAGGGCGGCGGCGCGGAGCAGAAGCAGGGCGAGCTCCGGTGGCTGAAGCGCGTCGAGGGCGACGGCGACGGCTGGCTGCTCGTCGACGACCTGGTGGACACCGGCCGGACCGCCCGCGCCGTCCGCGAGACCCTGCCCAAGGCGCACTTCGCGACGCTCTACGCCAAGCCGGCGGGCCGGCCGATCGTCGACACGTTCGTGAAGGAGTTCAAGCAGGACAAGTGGATCTACTTCCCCTGGGACATCGACTACCGGTTCGTGCAGCCGATCCGGTCGGGGAAGTGATCAGCCGGCGAGCCGCGCCAGGTCCCCCACCTGCTCGAACACCTCCGCCGGCCTTTCGCCGAGGAGCGCGTCGAGCGTGTGGTAGCCCCAGCCCACCGCGCCGAAGGCCACACCCGCTGCGCGGGCGGCCTGGGCGTCGCGGATCTCGTCGCCGATGCAGATCGCCTGCGCGGCCGGGATCCGGCTGCGCGCCAGCACACGCCGGAAGAGCGCCGCCTTCCCGAGGAGCCCCGCCCCGCACGCCCAGTGCGCGACCCGCGCGGCGGCCACGGGCCCCAGCACCTGCTCGATGTTCCGCCGGGAGTTGGACGAGACCACCGCGAGCACGACGCCCGCCTCGTCGAGCCGCTGGAGCATCTCCTCCACGCCCGCGAAGGCGCGGATCGCGTGCAGCTCTGCCGACATGCGGCGGCGGACGCGCGCGGCGATGAACGGCATCTTCCACCTCGAGACGCGGAGGAGCGCCAGCGCGTCGCGCGGCGGAGTGCGCCGGAGCGCCTCCAGATCGGCGGCCGCCGGGACCCGGAACCCGAACTCCCGCGCCAGGTCGGAGAAGACGCCGTGCAGCCACGGGAGCGAGTCGGCCAACGTGCCGTCGAAGTCGAAGATGACGAGGCGATAGCCCACCGAGAGTATCTAGCCGAGCGCGCGTGCCCGACGCCAGGGGCCAGCTCGCACCCGGCCGCGCGGCCGCACGCCCGCACCCGCCGACAGGGTGGTCCGGAATCCGACCTCGCTGTATGGGTCGGTGTCATGACGATCGAGCGCGCCCGCCCCCTGGACATCGACCTCGCCCGCTACGTCAACCTCAAGCTGGCCGCGCTCGCCGCCCCGGCGAGCCGCGCGACCGCCGATCCCGCGTTCATGGAGATCGTCGGGCCGCTCCTGCGCAACCACGCCCAGATGGACCGGCTGCTGGGCTGGCCACTCTGTCCAGCGGATCTCCGGATCCAGTCCTTTCTCGACCGGCACCTCGCCGGTGCGGGTCCCGGCGCCGCGCCCCGCCTTCCGGCGAAGACGTTCGTCCTCGACCGCCCGGGCCTCGGCCGGATGCTGTCCCTCCCCGCGACGAGCGACCGGTTCGCCTCGCCCTACCTCACCTCGTACCGGACCCAGCAGGGCGTCCTCCACAACCCGAGGGCCGATCGGCGCACGACGCAGGGCGTCTTCCACGTGGCCGAGGGCGGGCTGCCGGTGCCGGAGGACAAGCAGGCGGTCCCGCTGCGGACGTTCGCGGCGCTGCTCGCGGCCGCGGTGGACGCGCCCCCGGACACGCTCACGCTCCCCTTCACCGCCGACCAGCCGGAGGTGGCGCGCCTCTGGGTCTCGCTCCTCCTGCGCCCGCTCGTCTGCCCCGCCACCGATCGCGAGCCCGCGCGCCGGATGGAGATCCGGTTCTTCGCGCCCGGGACGCTGGTGTCGAACCTCGACTTCGTCGAGGGCATCTTCGGGAACGGCGGAGATCCCTACCTCCCGGAGAACGACGCCGCCCTCGACCCGCTCGGCTGGACCGGCCACACCGGGTGCGTCATCCTCGCGCCCCACCTCGTCGGGCTCCGGGCGAAGGACCTCGGCCTCCCGCACGCCGATCAGGCCACGTCGCGGCAGAAGCGCGACGGGATGTGCTGGCGCGAACCGGAGGATCGGTACAACGGCGGGAGGCCGTTCAAGATCACCGCCCGCGACGCCGGCGGCCGGATGGTCACGATCATCGCCGACAACTACTACGGCTACTGCAAGAAGGAGGTGAAGACGCAGGTGAGCTTCGCCGCCAACCTCTTCGGCCTCGCCGAGGAGGAGCACGCGGGCGGCGCGCTCGCCTTCCCGAGCTGGGTGCTCGGCGAGGACTTCTACGCCGACCGGAGCTTCCGGACGTCGGAGGCGACCTTCGAGGACGCGGTGAAGCTCCTCGGCGACCGCGTGGAGGTGCGGCCGGAGCGCTGGGGCGTGGACCGGTGCCAGCCGGACGTCTTCTACGTCCCCGAGGCCGCCGAGTTCCACGTGCGCGAGGGCGTCGTCGCATGGGAGCACCAGGGCCGTCGGTTCACCCTCACCCTGCGGCGCGGCGACGCCTACGTCCTCCCCTCCGGCTACCGGGTGCGGCTCGTGAAGCAGGAGGGCGGCGGGAGCTGGCGCCTCGTCGGCACCCGCCCCGACGGCGTCCTCTGCCACAAGCCCTGCACCGTCTCCGGCGGCGGCAAGTCGGAGATCTCGAAGTCGCTCGCGCCGATGATCCAGCGGGCGCCGATCTTCGTGAAGGACCACGAGCGCGACCTGGCGGCGGTGGCGGAGATCGTGAAGCGCGACTTCTCCGGCGTGTGGCGGAGCCGGCCGCCCGACGCGCGCTCGCGCCGGCCGCTCCTCTCACCGGAGCGCTCGCTCGGCTCGGTGATCAAGCTCCTCACCCCGTCGGCCGACTACACCGACGCGCACAACGAGTGGGTGCGGGCGCTGCCGCAGACGATCCGGCAGCTCGTCTTCACGCTCAAGCGCTACTACCGGCCGGAGTGGGGCGACCGCTGGCAGGAGCGGTTCACGGTGGACCGGGTGAACGGCTGGGCGGGCCACGAGCTCAAGTTCGACGGGCAGCGGCTGGTCGCGAACTACCTCCGGGTCGGGTTCCAGCCGGACGGCACGGCCTGGCGTCTCTACAAGCTCCGCCCCGACTTCCACCCAGCCGAGAAGGTGCAGTACGAGGACGACATCACGGTCTCCGTGGTGCTGCCCCGCGAGCGCGTGGCCGCGCCGGGCGACCCCGTGATCGGCGGCGGGAGCGTGAAGCTCGTCGAGAACTGCGAGGCGCTCCTCTTCCAGCGGCCGGACGACGCCGTCCACCGCGGCTTCGACCGCCAGGCGGAGGCCGACATCGCCTCGGACGGCACCTTCCTCTCCAACTTCGAGCCGCTCGACCGCGCCGCAGCGCAGCGCCTCGTCGATCACGTGGTCGAGTTCGACCTCTACTCCGAGCCCATGAAGGCGCTCCTCGAGGGTTTCCTCGCGGCGCCGCGCGCGGACTACGCCGTCTCCTCCGCCCACGCCCGCGTCGTGGACGGCAAGCCCTCGAAGAACCCGCGCTACCTCCAGAAGCGGCCCGACCTCGTCCACGCCCGGGACACGTACCTCTCAGACGTCGCCGCGCGGCTGCACCGGCGGATCGCCGCCGTCCGCCCTGCCTTCACGCCGGTGGGCGCCGTGCTCGCCGGCCGGCGCACCAACCCGCCGCAGCCCGAGATCGGCGCGCCGCCGCTGGCGGTGTTCAACCCCATCCACTACCAGGAGCTCCCCGAGCTCTTCATGGACTGGATCTCCAGCCTCACCGGCAAGTCGCCCTCGACGACGGGCTTCGGGAGCGAGGGCGCGCTGACCAAGGCGCCGTTCAACGCGGTCTGGCCGGTGGTGGACCTCGACAACGCGCTCCTCTCGGCGATCCTCACCGGCGCCGCGGGATTCACGACCGCGGCCGGCCACGTGGGCCCGCGCTACCGGGTGGAGCACGACGTCAGCATGCTCGTGCCGGAGATCTGGTGCCGCATGACCTGCGAGGAGCGCGATCCCGCCTGGCTCATCGCCGGCGGCTATCTGGAGAGGGTCGAGGACTTCGAGTACGAGGGGCGCAAGGTGCTCGCGAGCCGGCTCGGCTACCGCATCACCGCGCGGTTCGCGGACCACTTCCTGGGCCGCATCTTCGAGACCCCGAGCACGGTCTTCACCGAGGAGATGCTCCGGCCGGAGCTCCAGGGCTGGGACGTCTACGCGAGCGGGGTGGACGCGATCGTCGAGGCGCAGACCCGGGTCGCCCGCGGCTACTTCGAGGACGGCAGCGTCGAGGCCGCCTGCCCGCCGCTCCGGGCGCTGCTGCACGTCATGGTGCACGGGCAGTACGAGGGCATGACCCTGGCGGACCCGAAGCTCCGGGCGCTCTTCGATCGCGAGGCGACGCTCCGGAGCGACTGGTACCGCGAACGCCTGCGGGTGAAGCAGAAGCGTGACGTGGCGCTCTGGCAGGCCCACGTCCGCGCGCTCGAGTCGCACCGTCCCGAGGCCGGCGAGCTGCCCGACCTCGCGCGCCGCCGCGCGGCCGCGCAGGAGGGCCTGGCGCGGGTGAGCGCCGGGTCTTATCTCGAGGAGCTCGTCGGCACCATCGGGGCGGACCCGTTCCACCTGCAGGGGCCCGCGTCCTGAGTGATGCGGCGCGCCGCGCGGTCACCGCGAACGACCCCGCAGCCGAGCCGCCCAACGCCGCAAGGCAACGCGCCAAGGCGAGGCGTACTCCGAGTGACGCGCGCTACATCCCATGCCAGACCGCCTCGATGTTGTAGCCGTCCGGGTCGAGCACGAACGCCGCATAGTACTGCGCGTGATAGTGAGGCCTGATTCCTGGGGCCCCGTTGTCGTGGCCACCCGCACCGAGCGCCGCGCTGTAGAACGCGTCCACCGCAGCGCGATCCGGCGCGCTGAAGGCGATGTGGACGCGCGGCGTGTACGGCTCGCCCAGCGAGATCCAGAAGTCGCCTCCGGGATCGAGGCTCCGCCCCTTGCCCGAGGGCACCCCGAACCCGACCGCCCCCGGGATCGTCCTGCGGATCATGTAGCCGAGAGGCGAGAGGGCGCGTTCGTAGAAGCGGGGGGCGCGCTCCAGGTCCGGGCTGCGGATGCCGGTATGGTCGATCACGGGCGCAGGGTAGCGCAGCCGGCGGCGCGACGGCGGGAAACCTGGGGGTGGCCCGGGGCGCTGCTCCACCCCGTGCTCACCGGCCTCCCGCCCCCATCCGCTCGAACTTCGCCGTGAGCACCCGCACTCGCTCCAGATA